>SFMP01000026.1 GCA_004554395.1 Myxococcales bacterium
AAGTGAGGGAATGGACCTGACCTCTCCCCCTACCCCTGACCTCACCCCCTAACCCCCTCTCCATAAATGGAGAGGGGGAATAGAACGCCCGCCACGGCGGGCGTGATTGAATAAGCGAGGGGAAATAGAACGCCCGCCACGGCGGGCGTTTGATGACGTGAAGCGGATCAAATGGATATTTATCGATGAATGCAGTGCAACGATTAAAAGACGCCAATATGCGAACGACGCAAAATCGCATTGCGATATTAGAGCTCATCGAAGAACACGATGAGCCGATGTCGCATGCCGAAATCCTCGGTTTGCTCGATGATTCTTTCGATCGCGTCACGCTCTATCGCATTCTCGATGCGTTTGTCGAAAAACGGCTCATTCACCGCGTGCAAGGGACCGATGGGACATGGCGATTTTGCTCGCACGATATCGATGCCGAAAGTTGCCCCGGTGGGCATGCCCATTTTTTATGCGATGTATGCGGCAAAATGACTTGTCTCCCGCAAATCCCCATGCCGCACGTTACCTTAGACGAGTGCTATATCGTCAACAAAAAGCAGTTCCTGATTACGGGCATTTGCCCGTCGTGCAGGGTAGAAACATAAGAATTCGAGCACTTTATCGGCGACAAAAAGCAGTTTCTGATGACGGGCATTTGCCCGTCGTGCAGGGCAGAAACCTAGAAAACGAGAACTTTATCGACGCCGTATTTATCGATGAGTCCGTCGATGTATTTGAGCGCATCGCGACGGCGTTCTTTGAACCGTTCATAGCTCTTGAGCTCTTCTTTCGTCGGATTGGGGATGAGCCGAGCGAGTAGGTCGTCGGGATCGAGAAGTCGAAGGTTCTCGACGAGAGCGCGGCTGAATGTTTGGACTGAATGCAAACGCTTGACGACGCGCGGCGCGTGCCAAGGTGGAAATGCCGCGCCGTTATCGATGGCAACGATACCGCCAGGCTGGAAATGGCAATTTGCACCGTAATTCGACTGTGCGCCACTGTATCGATCCCAATTATTCGTCAAATAGTCGATGAGCGTGAGATCGGAGAGTTGTTGCATGAAATCGCGCGTCGTCATATCGCCCGCATAGCCCAACAGTTTGCGCACTGTCGTGACAGAGCTCTCGCGCCCGCCTGCCAACGCGTTTTTAAACACCGTCGCGAGATCGGGATAATTCGTCGTATTCGGGCGCTCGTAGATAGTCCATGCCGAGGTCACTTCGATGGGGAACCCGACGAAATCGGGGATCCATTCCTTATAGGCGGCATAGAGATATTGGACGCCATCTTCTCTTGCCCAAATCAAATGTTCGAATTTTGAACGATAAGCGGCATTTTTTTTCGAATCCGATGCAACATATAAGCGGTTAAAATCGGCTTTTGACCAACGCACTGGGCGCGTCACGGGCGTATAGAAACTGCAACCGACGATTTGGCACAAGCGATAATAGGCGATTTCTGAGCGATACATCGTCTGTCGCAAGTCTTGATCGGGCTTAATCGCCGCCTTTGCCGATTCATCGGCTATATCGACGTATTTGAACGATACAGTCGATCCGCCGCCGAGTGCCGAAATCGAATTCGTCTCGCTCGGCATGACTGTCTCGTATAGGGTTTCAGTAAGCATGGGGTCTGCATCGACATAGGCCCAAAATTCCGAAATATTCCCCTCTCCAGAGCGCAAATCTTCGAGCATGATTCGACGCGCACACGCAAAATCGCCATTTGCTGCACATTGCTGCGCAGGCGTCATCGGTGCGGGCGCGGGCTCGATCGCCTGCTCGGGTTCGGGGTCGGGTTCGATCTCGGGCTCGATTTCGGGTTCGGCGACGAGCTCGGGATCGCCAACAGTCTCTGAATCGCCAGCCAAGCCCGATTCTAGGGCGAGTTCTGTCGTCGTCGCCGATTGATCGATATCTTGGCCGCTAGGCGCGGCGATTTGGTCTGCCGGAGTGCCACTGGCATTATCTTCGATCTCGGGTCGGCTATGGTCGAGCGCCGAAGTCGTGGGCGCATCGGGATGCAAAGCCGAACCCGTTCCCGAGCTGGCACATCCAAGAGAACCCAACGATAACGAAATAAAAATCGATGCTAATGTAAAATATCGCGATGTCATTCGATGTTCTTTATTAAAAACTGAATTTTATCAATATCTTCTCACATATACCTATCACATACACCTATCGGCTAGATCGCCCGAGACTTCTGCCTTTTCGACGTCGACGACGGCAAAAACGCCGTCTTTGAAGGCGTAGCGCTTCGATATCTTGCCCGTTTGCGCCGAAATGACCGAGAAATATCCATCGCCCGAGCAATAAATCGAATCGCCCGAAACGGCGCATTTATCGAATCTCTCGGCGACTTCGCTCCAAACCGATCCATTTTTATAGTCGACGATGGCCAAGCGATTGTCTTGCAAAACGACGGGATAATTGCCCCAGAATGCGATGTCGTGAACCTTCTGATATAACTTCGCAAAGGCGATGAATCCCTTCTTGTCGACGGTATTGACGAAATAAAAATCGCCATTCTCATCGATCACGCTAATATAATTCGAAGACGGCGAAATCGCTACCGCCGTGATCGGCGTGTTTGTACGCGCTTGAACGGCGAGTTTCCCTGGGGCATTGACCGTATCGAGATGATAGATAAGACCGACTTTGCCCGAATCGGGGTCGTCGGCGGCGACGGCGATATTGCCATCTTTGCCCAAAGCCATGGCGCGAACGACGCCCGGATATCGCAGCGAGTGATCGGGGCTTTGGCGATTCATAAAATCTTGCACCGTTTCGCCCGTCGATACGCCAGCAAATCGCTCGCGGGTATTCCACACATTATAGCGTGCGTCGGCGGTTTGAATGGCGAGTTGTTCGAAATCGAGGGAATACCAGACGTGGTCGATCGAGGCATCGCCTTGGAGTTTGAACAATTCGAGCCCCGTGGCGACGTCTTCGACCATGACGCTATCGTGCGTTCGGTGAATGACGATATTCGAAAAAGGCATGAGCGTATAATGGCGCGCTTCGTCGGGGAGATCGCGAAGTTTCGCCGGCGATCCATCGGTTCCGATTTGGAAGAGCGATTTATCGGCCGTCAAGACGCCAATCGTGCCATCGACATTGCGCACGAATTCAACGATATCGCTACGGCATTCGCGTTTGACACCGATCGCGGCGACCTCGTCGGCTTTAGACTCGACAACGACCGCGCCATTGACTTTTGCCGCCTGTGCATCGGCAGCGGTCGCCGCACCGTCGGTTGAACCGCTTGTGGCACACCCGAAACTCGCTGCCATCGCCGCGATGGCACAAACGATGCCAAATTGCATTTTCTTTGCACTTCTCAATTCTTTTTCGAATAGCATTCCAAATTCTCCAAACGCACCAATAAATCTTCGAAACGACGCACTAAAGCGCAGATTTCTTCGCAAAGCACGTAGCCATAACAAGCGATAGCGAGCGATGACAAACGATAAAAGCCATATCAAACGATAAAAGCCATATCGACGACACGTGCCACTACAAAATCGCGCAACAAAACGGCGCACCATTCTACCACGCCTATCGATCATATCGTTAGATCTTTTTCCGTTTCCGGTCACGGCCATCTACCCAGATCATCCGATTCCACTTTGCCCCACTCTCCCTGATTCCACTTCGTCCCACTCCCCAGATTCCACTCCGCTCGCATCCAACCTCACATCTCCACCGCTCCACCGCGCCAGCGATCCACAAACCGCCCACGTCAACCGGCTATCCGTTCGATCATCGCCATCCGACGCCATCGCCGTGGCCCAAAAACCAAAAAGGCACATGTAGTTATACATCTCATCTATTCACACCTCGCCACACAAATTCATACATTGAACCGAAATATGACAATCGCAAATGCCCGAAACAGCCCACTCAATCGCCGTTTTATGTAAAAAATGACATTTCAAAAAAAAATCAGAGAAAATCAGAAAAAACGAAAAAATGTATTGTTCAAACTCTATTTGGGTGTTAAAGCGACTTTTTGCTTTTTGAAGCAAATGTTTTTTGTTTTCTTTTTTTGCAGAGAGATGTTGCAATGACAGATTTGACAGCGCCTAAGAAGCAGATCAGCATTTGGTGGTTTGCGTTTGGGTATTTCGCAGTTTACGTTCCGTATTCGTTCTTTACGAAAGTCTTGACCAAGGGCTTGTGGGCCGACCCCGATGCAGGCAAATTGGTGAGCGATTGGACCGTTTCGAGTGGTGAAATTTTGCCCCCGACGATCATGGCCTCGATCATCGTCATGTTGTGCTTTATCAGCATCATCGGTTGGTGGAAATACGCCACGCAGTGGAAACTCAATCTCGGATCGAAGAGCATTTCATTGCCACGTCCTCGCATTTGGACATTGCTGTCGGGTATTTGTACGGGTTTCGTCGTCGTCACGACGACGTTGGCATATACTATCGACGGCGTTTCGATCGTCTTCGCCATGTTGCTAATGCGAGGCGGTATGCTCATCATGTCGCCAATCGTCGACACGATATTTAAACGCCACGTGCGCTGGTTCTCGTGGGCAGCTCTTGCCTGCTCTGTGGCCTCGCTCCTCGTTTCGAACTTCTGGCCATACGCTTTCGAAGGTGCCACATTCGGCGAAAAAGCCCTCATCAACACGATGCTCGCCATCGACCTCGTCGTCTACCTCGCCTCGTACTTCTTCCGTCTTTCGTTCATGTCGAAACTCGCCAAGAGCGAAAACGACGACGACACAAAACGCTTCTTCGTCGAAGAACAAATGGTCGGCACGCCGTCCGTCCTCCTCATCCTCTTCATCGCGCAATTCTTTGCCCCCGAGCAGGCGACAACCGGCTTCGGTCAATTGTTAATCGACATCCACAACGGCTTCTTCACGTTCTGGCAACACCCGACGCAAATCATCGTCACCGCCATGTTCATTGGCTTCTTCTCGCAGTTTAACGGCGTGTTTGGCGGCCTCATCCTCCTCGACAAATCCGAAAACGCCTTCGCCGTCCCCGTCAACCGTTGCTCGTCGATCTTGGCAGGCGTCACCGCAACTATCGCCCTAGCCGTCTTCTTCGACGGCTACAAATTGCCTGGCGTGGGTGAATTCGTCGGCGCTGCCTTCATCGTAGGCGCCATTCTCTTCCTCACCCTGCCGAAGATGTTCCAAAAACTCAATGCGAAAAAAGCGGCCAACGCCCCCACCGACTACGATGTCATCGACAAGACCGACGTAGCCAGCACCGAAGATGCCGAAACGAGCGACAACGCCGAGACCGCCGAAAAGTCCGACAGCGACAAAGAAGCCAAAGAAGAAAACATCGTCGAATAATCTTCTAACAGCTTAATCATTTGCGAAATTTCATTCGCATCCCATACGAGAGGCACTTCACCACGATGTGCCTCTTTTTTTGTTTTTGGCGCTCCGCTTGTCGCCCTATTTCGCTATCGCTCAATACGGGCTTTTGGCGCCCTATTTCGCCCTTTGGGCTCAATACGGGCTTTGGCTACGCTATTGCCCCATTCGGGGCAATACGCTCCGCTTATCGCCCTATTTCGCCCTTTGGGCTCAATACGGGCTCTTTGTCATCCCGGGGTTGCGCTCCGCTTACCCCGGGCTGTATTCTGGCGCCCTTTCAGGGCGCTCTATTCCCCCATTGCCAAATTATCACATCTGCCGTAGACAGTTGTCAGAACTACCGCATTTACTTTTTCCGATGAAACATCATGGCGGGGGATATATCATTGATGCGATTTTCGTGGCAATCGTGCATAATGAAAAAGGCTCAACGATGAACTGCTATGAGGAAATCTGTTATAAGGAAATCGCCATGAACGAAAAAAGTCGGCAATCAAAATCGCACATATTCTACCGCTTCACAGTCGCGGCGATTGGGCTTGCGCTAGCTATCGCCTTGCCTAGCTGTAAACGCGACGCGCCCACTGTTCACGACTCCAGCGATCGGCAAATCGAAGCCCAAGCTCCATCGGAAACGACAAAACACGACGATAATCGAAGAGAAGACACCGACGAAAACGCCAAAAATACCCCCGATGCCGCAAATCAAGGCGACATCTATACGCCCTCTAAAGAAAAAGAAGGCGAAATTTTTAATCGCCTCAAACAATCTCATCACCTCAAACCGGGGCTATCGTTCATTGCCGATGCCCCGACCGTGATCGAAGCTAATCCCAACGCCGGCATCGATAAACCGACGAAATGCCTCACCTACCGCATTGGCGAGGATCATGAAGATCGATTCGTTACACTGGAATTCGTCCACTACTGCCCCGAGTTGGATAAGCTCTTCGAGTACGATCCCATCACCGACGATTATTTTGAAATCGTCGCGCAATAACTCATACTTAGTGGTGCCCCTCGGGGGCGCCAAAAACAAATACTCTATTTGACATCGAAAACGTCGACACTCGCCGATGCCGAATTTAATACAACCATTTTCTTATTTGTTGAATTATATTCGGCGTCGATCGGCATCTTGACGTCGCCTTCAGGCGCCAATGCAAATACATGCGACGCATTCCCCTTCTTCCAACGCACCGCATTCTTCGCACTGTCGAACAAAAATAACGCCTCTTCAACGACAATCGGCTTAATGAGCGTCGTATAATCGACCCCCGATAACGCAATCGTCTTCAAATTCTGATCTTTCGACGCCATGTCGAATAATTCCGACATCGCTATCGCATGATATTGCGGTTGCATGGCGTCGCCGACGTAAAACATCTCTTTCGACCACGCCATGCCCCCAAGACTGGCGTTTTCGACGCATACGCTCTTTGGCGAATATTCTTCGTCCTTTTTGACGAAATCCGAAAGTTTCCACACGTCGAGACACGATCTCTCGGGCAATTTCTCGACCGAAAAATCAGCACCATACGAAATCACGCCGGCATCGACCACGACGATATAGGCGTCGTCGCCATATTCGACGACGCGAACAAATACCGGATTCTGCGCCGACGTTTTGCGCTCCACAAGTCCCCCATCCGACGATATCGACAAAATCGACCCACCAGTCTTTGAACTGTCGGTGTAATCGTATTCACTGTCGGCAACGATCGTATAGCCATCGTAAAACACGACATCGGTCGGTGCGACAATGTGCTCTTCCGATAAAACTAAACTCTTCTGCTTCCCCTCTCGATCAAAACGCAATACTTGCTTTATTTTCTGCGTCGTCACCCAAATATTGTCGCCATTCGCATAGACCGAATAAGGTCCCGCATTTTGCCCCAAATCGATAAAGTTCTTGTCGACGACATAACGCTCCAAATCTACCCGATGAATGGCGTTATTCGAATAATCGACGATATATGCATGCTCGCCCGCGATCGATAAATCACTCGGATACGATCCCAATCCACCAATCTCTTTCACGCCAACTATCGGCAACGATGCCCGTACGTCATCACTCAAGTTGCCAAATAAATACGCCCCCTCGATATCGCCTTGAACTTCGCCCGAATCATCGCAACCCAATAACGCTACGCCACACAAACCTAGCCCAATGCTCAAACCCACCATTCGACGCAATTTCTGCATCAATATCGACCGATTATTCTTCGCCATAAAAGCCTCCAAAAAACGCGCATAGACGACGAATCAACTTCGAGCCAAATGCGCGTTTGAACAAATCATTGAATTCGAGAAACCCGAAACAATGAACGATAAAATTTAGAAAAATGTCGTTTCAATCGAAAAAAATTCATTCGATCACACTACCTGCCGCATTGACAGCAACTCGAATCATGCGTTCGACGCCCATCTGAATCGTCTCTTCGTCGGCTCGTTTCGCTCCAAAAACTTGATCCGAAACCGTCATCATCGCCGCCGCACGAATGCCATGCGTCGCCGCCATCGCCAAAACCGTCGCAGCCTCCATCTCGACCGCGCAAATTCCCAGCTTCGACAAACGACGATACGTCTCTTCGTCGTGCCCATAAAACCGATCGAGACTCGCCACTTTCCCCATGTGAAACGGGATCTTCTGCGATAACGCCTCATCATGCGCCGATCGCAAAAAATCAAAATCTGACGTCGCCGCAAATCCCAACTTCGATATCGTCGTCTGCCTCATGTAATCATCGACGATCTCTTTCGATGTCCCATCCGACATACACGCCGCCGTCACGATCAATAAATCCCCAGGATTCATGCTCGGATCGAGCGCGCCACACGTTCCTATTCGAATGAAAAATCTCGCCCCCAACGCGATCAATTCCTCACAAACGATCGCCGCCGACGGGCCGCCCATCCCCGTCGTCTGAATGCTCACCGGAACACCGCCGACAAGCCCCGTATAGCCCAACATCTGGCGATACGACGTCGTACATATAGCCCCCTCAAACACATTCTCCGCAATCCACTTCGCGCGATTCGGATCACCTGGCAAAAAAACTATCGGCGCAACGTTCTGCTCACATCTCACATGTATCGGCATGACAAATCCTCCTCTCTTCGCGTCACACGACTCTCCCCTCTTACATCATTTTCCGATTTATTTTTCTTTTTTTTGTGGGGGGACTCGTCCCCCCACGCCCCCGTCAAATGCGATTGCACAGCGGCTACGCCACGGCACAATCGCATTTGACCGTGTGTGGTGATGGGCAAAAATGGGATTGCATGGGATATAGGGAATTGTGGACGTAGAGGATGTGAACTAGGGGGAAGCGTTGGATATATGCATTTTGAGTTTGTCTGTCATTCCTCACAATCGTTTTAACTCTGGATGTTGGAGATAAAAAATCTCCTTTTGAGCCTCGATCTCAGCACGCCAATTTGCCACCAATCTGCTATTGAATGATAAGGATGGCCGAGATCTAGATTGATGCATTGCGGAGAATCTAGGGAGCTTGGCTTAGGTAGAGGTGATAGAGATAGTATGCCATTTGATTACGAAAAGACGATCGCACAAATGCCCCATCAACCTGGGGTATATTTGATGAAAGACGCCTCGGAACACGTCGTATATGTGGGAAAGGCGAAGGATTTGGCAAAACGAGTGAAGCAATACTTCACGGGGCACGACGATCGTTCGTTTGTGGCGTCGCTCGACAAGATATTGTCGCGCATCGACGTCATCATTACGAATACGGAGCGCGAAGCGCTGATATTAGAGGCGGGATTGATAAAGCGGTATATGCCGCGCTTTAACGTCGTACTCAAAGACGACAAAGCGATGCCGTTATTGCGGATCGATATGCACGACGAATGGCCGCGCGTCGAACTTGTGAGGCGGCGAAAGAAAGATGGAGCGCTTTATTTTGGCCCATTCCCGAGCGGGCAAGCGTGCCGAGTCAGTCTAAACGTCGTCAATCGCTATTTTAAGTTGAGAATGTGCAAAGACACATACTTTAACAATCGATCGCGCCCATGTTTGCAATATGAAATACACCGTTGCCCTGCGCCATGCGTCTATCAAGTCGATCGCGATGCGTATATGGAGAATTGTAGCGATGCAGTGCTCTTTTTATCGGGCAAATACGAATCTCTCAAAAAAAGCCTCGAAACGCGCATGTTTGCCGCCTCGGAGGCATTGGCATTCGAGCAAGCCGCGCATTATCGCGACCAAATCAAGGCGATTGAATCGATCAGCGAGTCGCAGAAAATCGTTCAAAAATCACAAGTGGACCAAGATTTTTGGGCGATAGATGGCGCGGGAGCATTGAGAGCTATCGTCGTGATGATCGTGCGCGACGGGTGTTTGCAACAAATGCAGACGTATGAAGCTCGCGATGGAATTAGCGATATCGGCGATATCATGTCGCAAATCATGGTGCATCATTACTCGCATTTTGAAGCATTTCCTTCGGAGATATGTTTAGGACACGAATTTTCTTCGTTAAAATCGCTTATTGGCAATAATTTGTTCGGATTATCGTCGAAGAAAGTCGCCGTTACATTTCCGCAACGCGGAATCAAAGCCGATCTATTGGCAACGGCATACACGAATGCGCATCAACAGTTCGTGCAGAGGCGAACAAACGAGTCGTCGATCCTCGAACGCGTTCAAAAGACGCTCAATCTCAAGCGTTATCCGCATCGGATCGAATGCTACGACATTTCGAATATGCAAGGCGGTCAAATCGTCGCCGCGATGGTCGTCTTTATCGAGGGGCGACTCGATCCGTCGCGATGTCGAACGTTTAAGATTCGCACGACCGAGGGGCAAGACGACTTTGGTAGCATGTTCGAAGTCATATCGCGACGGCTTCAGTATTTACAGCCGCCAAGCGACGACGAAAACGAAGAGAGAGGGGAATTTGGCCAGCAAGGCGAGATGGTTGCCCCAACAAAACACGAGAAGAGCTTTAGCGAAATGCCCGATTTCTTGCTCATCGATGGAGGGCATGGGCAAGTCCATGCCGTTTGCGATGCCGTTGCAGCGAGTGGGTTTGAAGGGGTTTTCGACATCGTGGGGATAGGGAAGGCGCGGATGCAAGATGAGACCGACAAACACGATATCGAACATAGCCCCGAACGCCTCTATTACCCAGGTGGAGGCGATCCACTCGTCCTCGATCAGACGTGCGATGAAATCTTATTGATGGCCAATATCCGCGACGAAACGCACGCGCGAGCGATTGGATTCCATCGCAAGTTACGACATAAAGACGGACTTCATTCGCGACTCGACGACGTCGATGGAATTGGGGCAAAGCGAAAACAGAAATTGCTCAAGGAATTTGGGAGCCTGCGAGAAATAGTCAAGCAGACGCCCGAGACGATTGCACAGCGCACGGGGATAAGCGTCGCATTGGCTCAGAAAATGTTGGAATTATTGAAATGAGCAAAAGCGCGGCGTATTGCCCGCAGGGCAATAGCCGCGCCGCGTAGGCGTATGCGCGCACGGGCGTAAGCCCGAGCACATAGCCGGAGCCGCAAAGCGTATTGCCCCCAAGGGGGGCAATAGCGTAGCCCAAAAGATCACCAGACGATTATAATAAATTATAATAAATTATAATAAATTATAATGAATTATAATGAATTATAATAAATTATATACCGAGTTTAAGGTCGTCGCGTACGCGTTTTGTGACGAAGTCGACGATGTCGGAGACGGCGACTTTTGTATTATCTTTGTCGGCGCGATGTTTGAATTCGACCATGCCTTCGTTGAGATTTCGCTCACCGATTGTAATGCGATATGGGATGCCCAAGAGGTCGTCGTCTTTGAATTTGACACCAGCGCGGGCATCGCGGTCGTCGTAGAGAACTTCGATGCCAGCGGCTTCGAGTTGTGCAACGATTTTTTCGGCAGTCGATGTTACATTTTCGTTTTTCATCAACATAGGAGCGACGATGACGTGGAAAGGCGCGATGGCGGTGGGGAAATTAATACCATTTTCGTCGTTATATTGTTCGATGGCGGCGGCTAGTACGCGCGTGACGCCGATGCCGTAGCAGCCCATGACGCATGGGTGTGAGTTGCCGGCTTCGTCGAGGTAATTGGCGCCCATGGGTTGGCTGTATTTGGTGCCCAAGAGGAAGACGTGGCCGACTTCGATGCCGCGGAAAGCTTCGAGTGGGGCGCCGCAGTGTGGGCATGCGTCGCCTTCTTTGGCGAGGGCGAGGTCGTCGATTTTTGTCACATTGAAATCGCGTCCGGGTTCGACGTGTATAAAGTGATGATCGGCTTCGTTGGCGCCGCAGCAGACGTCGTGCATATCGACGACATTGAAATCGGCATAAGTAGGTATTGAAATATGACAAGGGCCGACCGAACCAGGTTTTGACCCCATGATTTCTTCGATGGCGGCGTCGGATGCCATGACGAGCGTTTCACAATCGAGGACGTGTTGAAGTTTGATTTCGTTGAGATTATCGTTTCCACGCATTAAAATGATGACGGGTTTGCCATCGGCGAGGTAGACGAGAGTTTTAAGCGTGTGATCGGGTGTATCGTGGAGGAATTCGGCGACTTCGTCGATGGAATGAGCATTGCCCGTATATATTTTTTCCATGGCGGGCGTGTTGGCCGAAGGAGTGAAAGTCGATTTCACGATTGTACGTTTGACTTCGGCTTTTTCTTCGTTGGCGGCGTAGCCGCATTTTGGGCATGAGAGGAGTCGGTCTTCGCCGGTTTGGGCGAGTACTTGGAATTCGTGCGAGTGCGATCCGCCGATGGCGCCCGAGTCGGCTTCGACGGCGCGGAAAGCCAACCCGCAACGTTTAAATATACGACAATAGGCGTCGTACATCGATTGATAACTCTTTTCGGCCGCTTCGTATGAAACGTCGAATGAATAGGCGTCTTTCATCATGAATTCGCGTCCGCGCATGAGACCGGCTCGCGGTCGCAATTCGTCGCGGAATTTGACTTGAATTTGATACATATTGATGGGCATTTGTTTATACGAACGTATAAATTGACGCGCCACATCGGTAATGCCTTCTTCGTGTGTAGGAGTGAGGCAATATTCTTGATTTTTTCGATCGGTGAATCGGAGTAATTCTTTTCCGTAGTGATCCCAACGCCCGGATTGTTTCCAGATTTCGGCGGGTTGAACCATGGGTAGGAGGAGTTCTTGGGCGCCCGATCGATTCATTTCGTCGCGGATGATTTGTGCAATCTTTTGTACACTTCGCCATGCGAGCGGCAAAAGTGTATAGATGCCAGCCGTGAGTTGATTGATGTAGCCGGCGCGGAGCATGAGCTGATGGCTTGGGAGTTCTGCATCGACAGGCGTTTCTTTACGCGTGGGAATGAGCATTTGCGTGTATCGCATCGATATTCCTCGATAATCAAAAGTGTGTATAAATGGGCAGTCGCGCGACAGCCCGTGAAAACTTTGTGATAGGGCAATGGTCAGACTGCCCGTGAAAACTCATATATATATATATTTATGCTTTTGGGTATTGCAAATCGTCGACGCGCCATGATTCGATGATATTTGCATAGAATGAGAGGCAATCATTGGCGAGTTTGACGTCGAGATTGATGTAATTACCGCATTCGATGGGGGATTTTCCGGGCATGGGTTCATCGAATATGGCGCCTTTCTTGACGGTATCGCGCAAGAGTTCGATGGCTTCGGCATCGGTCATCTTTTCGTTATCGAATAGGAAATAGAACCCCGTTTGGCACCCCATGGGTCCGAAGTAGACGATGGCGTCTTTGTGTTGGCTATTGCGCAAAAGCGTTGCCATGATGTGTTCGCACGAGTGCATTTCGGCATTCGAGAGGAGGTCGCCTGTGTTTGGCTTTTTGAAGCGCATGTCGTATGTCGTGACGTTTGCGTCGCGACGACTGATGTAGAGACCGGGCGTTAAGACGTTATGATCGACGCTGAAGCTGGCTATTCTTTCCATGTTGAAACTCTGATTAAAAGTATGTTGATATTGTTCAATTTTAACGCTTGTGACATCATGCCCTAGCCCCCTGACCTCACCCCCTAGCCCCCTCTCCATAAATGGAGAGGGGGAACTGACGCCCGCCACGGCGGGCGTTAGTGAACGGTCGGAGGGGGATGACGCCCGCCACGGCGGGCGGTCAATCGTCGTTTGTGAATTGTTCGATGAATTTGACGACGATGCCGTTGAGCGAGGTCATGGCTTGATCGAAGTTGAAGTCGTAGTGGTCATCGCCGTAGATGCAGTCGGAGACGGATTTAAGAGCGAGGAATGGCGTATCGTTGCGCAAACAGACTTGGGCGATGGCACCGCCTTCCATTTCGACGAAGAGGGGGTTGAAGTTGTCGCGCATGGCATCGGATCGAGGGCTACGCTTGGCAAACCAATCGCCCGTGGCGCCGAGCCCGCACAGATATGGGACGGCGATTTTGTCGAGTGCGCGTTTGGCGCGATCGAGGTACGAGACGGGGAAATGGATGCGATTGACCGTGCTGACATAAGCCAAGGGATCGCCGCATCCAGTCGTGTCGACGTCGTGCTGAATGAATTTATCGGCGAGCATAATCGTGCCGATGGGGGTGTTTACGAAGCAGCCTGCGACGCCGACATTGATGATGAGATCGGGGGCATATCGATCGATGCAGAGCTGTGTTGCCATGGCGGCGTTGACTTTGCCAATGCCACCGGAACAGGCGATGAGGTTTTCGCTGAAACGATAGAAATTCACGCCAGCGGCGGATTCTGCGCATTCGATTCGTTCATCGCTAAGAAGTGATGCGATTTCTTTGCGCATGGCATAAAAAAGGACAATTTTCATCGGTGCTCTAAAACTCCTGTTTCGGATGAGCATGATCGGGCAAACGGCTCGCCCGAGCGGCGCGTATTTATCACAACTCATCGCAAGATACGCATTTTTTTTGGCATTCGCGAGCTATGTTCGCTTTTTATAGGCGATAATGAACCAAATTCAGCCTTGAGTTCGACACGGTGTCTTTCGCCCCCTGATCTGCTTGTGGCGTCGAAAGCGCGTCATAGACGCAAGAAGGTAGGTAGATGTATGATATTGAGCAATCGCATGATGCAATTGCTTGGATTTGGGGATATATAGGGCGGCTCGCCGTATGGGGGCATTTGGATTGACGGCGGTTTTGTGAATTTTTGCATTGCTGGCGCGTTTTTGGCGACGGAGATATTGGGCCATGAAGGATAAGAAGAACAACTATTATAATAAGGATAGCCGGGGCTATAGTAAGGACAACCGAGGCGATCGAACGGCCCCCAAACAGCGGGCCAACAGGGTGGGAGCGCCGCGCGGTAGCGAGCCGCCCCGTGGATATGAGCCGCTACGCGGCAGTGAACGCTACGAAGACCGCCACGAGATGACGAAATCGTTTTGCGTCTGTGGCGTGCATCCGGTCGAAGAGTCGTTGCAGATGATCCCTGCAAAAGCGTTGCAGAAGGCGCGTTTACTCGTTGCGCAATCGCGCGAAGAAAAGTCGATCGAAACGATACGCGCATTGTGCGAAGAGAAATCGGTCGAAATCGTCGCTTGCGATGTGCGCGAATTGACGCGGCGAGCAGGCGAAACGCGGCATCAAGGGGTATTGCTCGAATTGCCCGAGTTTCAATATACCGAGATCGACGAAGTACTCGATTCGCTGAGTGCGCAGCCGCTCATCGTCGTGCTCGATCAAGTACAAGATCCGCATAATTTGGGCGCAATTATTCGGTCGGCGGCGGCGTTTGGCGCCGATGCCGTCGTGATAGCTCGCGATCGCGCGGCTCAGATGACGGCGACGAGCATCAAGACTTCGGCGGGACAGGCGTATCGCATTCCGATTTGTCGGGTTTCGAATATTGCCCAAACACTACGCGAGCTCAAATCGCGCGATTTCGTCGTCGTCGGTGCCGATATCGACGGGACGCCGGCACAAGACGTCGATTTCCATCGGGCGACAGTGCTCGTGATGGGCTCGGAATCGACGGGAATGCGGCGTTTGACGCGAACGATTTGCGATGAAACCGTGCGAATATCACAGAATCCGGAGGTGGAATCGCTCAACGTGAGCGTTGCGGCAGCCATTCTCATGTATGCCGCATCGCAACAGCGCAATCTCGGCTGGGCACAATAGGAGATAGGGGGATTTAGCTCCAAAGGGAATGGTGGCCCTGGGCAGTTTTGGGCGAAATTGCGAAACGGTGCTGAAAAACTTGCCATTCTTTGCTATGATATTGTCGCGATTTTTTCGCATTATAGCAAGTGTGGCATTTTGCCGCATTTGCGTAGTGCTGATTTGGGACTATCGAGATCGCTGCGATTGTTCGTCGCAAGAGAAAGTATTTTTTTATGGTTGGTCTGTGGCGTTTTGTGCGCTCGACTGCGAAGATTAATCCTGGAACGAGGAGAGTTCAATGAAAGCTCAGAATTGGCTTTATGTAAGCTGTTTGATTGGAGCGTTTGCCGTATATGGCTGTGGCGACGATGCGACATCGGGCGGTTACTACGGCAGTATATGTGGCAACGGCGTCGTCGAAGACGGCGAGGCTTGCGACGATGGCAACTCGGTGAATGGCGACGGCTGTAGTGCCGATTGCAAGGCAATCGAACCCGGCTATGTGTGTTACGAAGGGAAACCGTGTGAACAAGTGAGCGGAGTTTGCGGCAACGGCAAAGTCGACGACGGCGAGGCTTGCGACGACGGCAACCAGGTGAGTGGCGACGGCTGTAGCGCCGATTGCAAAAAGGTCGAATCGGGTTGCAAATGCCCAGAAAGAGGGGGAGCGTGCACGTGCAGTAGCGAGTCGATTTGTGGCAATGGCGTCGTCGAAGGTGACGAAATGTGCGACGACGGCAACACCGACGATGGCGACGGTTGCAATGCCGATTGCATGGGCATCGAGAATGGTTGGGAATGCCCGCCCGAAGGTGGCAAATGCTACCCCAAAAATGGCTATTGCGGAGACGGGATCGTCAATCGCGTCGGCGAAGAATGCGACCCAGGCCCAGATGGGCTCATCGGATGCACCGACGATTGCAAGATCAGAACGGGCTACGACTGTGAGACGGATTCGGAGGGCAGATCGAATTGCTGGGAAATGGGTTGCGGCAACGGCAAAGTCGAACCGAAGAACGGCGAAGAATGCGACAACGGAATGGGCAATAACGTCGAAGTCGGTAGCTATGGCTTCGACGATAATGGCAACCCGCAATGCGATAATACGTGCCATTTCGTCGCCTATTGTGGCGATGGCACGAAGAACGGCGACGAAGAATGCGATAATGGTAGCGATAACCTCGACAACGCCTACCAAAAGGATCAAAGCAATGGTTGCACAAAGCAATGCAAAAAGGCTGGTTGGTGCGGCGATGGCAAATGGAATGGCGACGAAAAATGCGACCCCAAAGATCCCAAGTCGAATAATGGATGCACCGATGAATGCACGCCCAAAGACGGCTATGTCTGCAGCTCGTTAGACGGATCGTGTGTTTTGAAATCGGAACTCCCCGAGCCAGGATGTGGTAATCTATACATCGACTTAGCTCTTGGCGAAGAATGCGATCAAAAAAAAGGCAATGGGTGCACGGATTGCAAAGCCGACAAAGGTTATAAGTGCTTTGCGAGCCCCAAACCGTGCAGTGAGTGTTCGCAAAAGGACGGGGAACAATGCAAGGAGCTCAACTGTGGCGACGGCATTCTCGATCCCGATGGCTACGAACAATGCGATCTTGGCAAAGACAACAACGGCAAGGGCAAAGGTTGCTCAAAAACTTGTACGATCGAACCGGGCTATGCGTGTAAGACTGTACAGGAAGGCGGAAAACAAACGAGCGTCTGCAACACGGTTTGTGGCGATGGAATTCGCACGCCCGATGAAGAATGCGATGCAGGAGTAAATAACGGCAAAGGCAAGGGGTGCTCGGCAGCATGCCGCATCGAAGACTACGCCATTTGCACTTCGAACGAAATCGGAAAGACTTCGAAATGCAAAGCTGGCAAGTGTGGCGATGGCAAAATTGGCAAAGGCGAAGTATGCGACGATGTCAACTCGGTTGGGGGCGATGGATGTAGCGCCGATTGCAAAGCCGTCGAGGCTTATTTCAAATGCCCCAAGACAGGTGGAAAGTGCTCACTCACTGAGTGTGGTGACCGCAAACTCAACGATAACAATGCGGATTATGCCGGCGAAGAATGCGATCTCGGCGAGGGAAAGAATGGCGAGGGCAAGGGATGTACGGATTTCTGCCGCCTAGAGCCTGGCTATGAATGCAACGGTACGAATTGCACGAGTGTTAGAGAACAAACGGCATGCGGCAATGGCAAGCTCGAAGGCAACGAAGAATGCGACGACCACAACAAACTGGGTGGCGACGGTTGCTCGCCCGATTGCCGCATCGAAACGGGATTTGAATGTTTCAATAACGATGCGACTAGCGCGAGCGTATGCCGACCGACGTGCGGCGACGGAATTTGGAATATTACATCGACGAAGACCCCTGGAATAGAGGCTAAAGAAGGAAGAGATCTCATCGAAGAATGCGATTTGGGCGAACTCAATGGCCAAAATTTGGGTTGCACGATCGATTGCAAACTCCAAGAAGGTTATAAGCTCTATGTCCCAGCAGTCACCTATCCCGATACGATCGAACTCCCCGTTACATTCCGAGATTTCAAGGGGATCGATGTAACGGCGGATAACGATAAGAGTACGGGGACAAATAAAAACATCGGACGCGCCGATGCTAATTGGATCGAAAAGATTAAAAATAAGTATAGCGCTTTCGGATGGAATGATTGTGAACGCTGGCAAGACGTTACAGGCGCTCAAGGGAAGAAGTACCCAATGAATAAGATTAAAGCAGGTAACGGACACCCAGATTTTGAAAACTTTGGTGGTAATCTCTGCACTGGTATATTGGGAACTGAAGGAATAGGCATATTGGGTCGCGATGGCAAGCCCGTATTAACAAATCAGAGATATAAAGCTGCATGCACAACAGTTGTAAATGATAATCCATCGAAAACAGTCAAGACACATCTTCTATGTCAAGCATCGTTCGATACGTGGTATCGCGACGATGCAAAGATGAACTTGAATATACCTAACGGCAAATTATTACTCGCTAAACAACCTGGCACAGAGGATACTTATGTATTCGATAGTGATAATCCGCCTGCTGCAGCAAAAGTCGTTAGCGGTATATATACTTATTCCAATATTAATGACAAATTACGAATAACGAACGCTCAGGGGACGGTTTTAACGAAGAGCTACTTTGCTCCGCTCTATGATTTTGGGCTCAACGAAGGTATTGTCAGTGAATCTCCTTATCTCAAAGATGAAAAAGCCAACGGCAGTTTCACGACAGAAATACACACGACAATTCAATATCGAGGTAACGTTGCAACACTCGAATTTAGTGGCGACGACGACGTATGGGTATATCTCAACAACCGATTGTTCGTCGATGTCGGCGGCATGCATTCGGCAGTCACAAAGAGCAACAGTATTAAAGTCGAGGATTGTAATGGCCAAAAGTGCGACAAGACGTTTGGCCTCTACGACGGTGGCATCTACGATTTGAAGCTCTTCCATGCCGAGCGAGCGCGATCGGGATCGAACTTCAAGCTGACATTGACGGGATTTGTGCCGACGGCAAAGAACGTTCCAAGCGATTTCAAGTCGGAGTGTGGCGATGGCTTCGTTGCCGTCGGCAGAGAAGAATGCGATTATGGCGATACAAATAAGAATGCCGCACTTTATACATTGATGTCGTGCGATCCGAATACTTGTAAAAAAGTGGGGAAAAATAATGACCCCCTCAAGACGTGTGGCAATGGCATCGTCGAACCTGGCGAAATGTGCGATACTGGCTTCCTCTGCAAGGAAGCCAAATATGAAAAGATTTGTGAACAGTACGGTCTAAAATTCGTCGAAGACAATAACTGTAGCAACGAGTGCACAATCGTTGGCTCCATTTGCGGCAATGGCATCAAGGAATCTGGCGAAGATTGCGACTTGGGCAAGAAAAATGCCAAAGACGGGGAGTGTACACCAGACTGCAAATTACCCCGTTGCGGTGATGGATACGTCAACAGTGCAAAGGGCGAAGAATGCGATATGGGCGACGTCGAAAATGCCAAAGGCATCGTTTGCACAGAGAAATGCAAGTTCCCGTATTGCGGCGATGGCATCGTTTCGGAATACAACGGCGAAGTTTGCGACGACGGCATCAACGACGGCTCTTATGGCCATTGCGGCGTCGGCTGCACGAGTTGGGGTCCGCGTTGCGGCGATGGCATCGTCGATGCCGGCAAAGAAGAATGCGACAACGGCGCAGCCAATAAAGATGGCAAATATGGCGGTTGCACGACGTCATGTACGTGGGGACCGCGTTGCGGCGATGGCATCGTCCAAGAAGGTGATAACGAAGAATGCGACGAGGGCACCAATAACGGTAAACCCGGTAGCGGGTGTACGGTGGCGTGTCGTATGATCGTGAACTAAGGTGATCTCACATGCCTAGCCCGTGACCTCGCGCCCCAGTCATTGACCTCACCCCCTGACCCCCTCTCCATAAATTGAGAGGGGGAATTGACATCTGCCTGCGGCAGATGTGAGGTTTGGGGCGGGGGAATGGACATCTGCCTGCGGCAGATGTGAGGTTTGGGAAAGGGGAAATAGAGCGCCCTGATGGGGCGCCAGAATACAGCCTGGGGTAAGCGTAGCGCAACCCCGGGCGACCGCGAAGGCGTATTGCCCAACGGGCAATAGCCGTAGCCAAAAGCCCGTATTGAGCGACAGCGAAATAGGGCGACCGCGAAGGCGTATTGCCCAACGGGCAATAGCCGTAGCCAAAAGCCCGTATTGAGCCCGCAGGGCGAAATAGGGCGACAAAGAGCCCGTATTGAGCGATAGCGAAATAGGGCGGCTCCAAGAAGTGTAACGATTGGAATGAAATAGATTGACACAATTGGGCGACGAAAATATGCAAAAAATGAGTAGGAACAAAGCGGATTTGAGCGTATATTAGTCGTTACCGTGTGTTGAGGTCATTGGTTGGTGAATTTCAGTCAAGACGCTAGGAGCCCAAATGAGCAAAATTGTAGGAATCGACCTTGGAACGACGAATTCTTGTATCTCGATAATCGAGAATGGGGATCCGGTAGTCGTCGTCAACAACGAGGGGCAGCGCACGACGCCGTCGATGGTTGCGTTTTCGACGAAAGGCGAGCGACATGTAGGTGTGCATGCGAAACGGCAGGCGGCAGTCAATCCGGAGCGTACGATATATGGGATTAAGCGGCTGATTGGGCATCGTGAATCGGATTCTGAGGTTCAGGAGCTCGAGCGCGTGGTGCCGTACCACATCATTCCGAGCCCGTCGGGTGATGCGTGGGTGCAGATAGATTCGGCGAGTTATAGCCCGCAAGAAATCAGTGCGATGATAATATCGAAGCTGAAGGAGAGTGCGGAGTCGTATTGTTCGGAATCGGTGACGCAGTGCGTGATAGCGGTGCCGGCGTATTTTAACGATGCGCAGAGGCAGGCGACGCGCGATGCGTGCCAGTTGGCAGGGCTCGAAGTTTTGCGCATTATGAACGAACCGACGCTTGCGGCGTTGGCGTTTGGTTTGATGAAGCGCACGAATGGCTATGTGGCGGTCTTCGATTTGGGCGGCGGCACGTTCGACATTTCGATTTTGCAGTGTAACAACGGCACGTTCCGAGTTTTGGCGACGGCGGGCAACAACCATTTGGGCGGAAACGACTTCGACAACGTCATACAAAAGTATTTGCTCGATCACTTCGTCGACGAAACGGGCATCGACATTACGAGCGACAAGATGGCGATGCAACGGGTGCACGAGGCGGCCGAGGCGCTCAAGTGCGAGCTTTCGACGCTGACCGAAACGACGGTGAATTTGCCGTTTTTGGCGATTGGGCCGGCTGGCCCGGTGCATTTGTGCATGGACGTGACGCGCGACGAACTCGAGCAACTCATCCGACCGCTCATCGACAAACTCGATGCGCCGTGTATCGACGCGATGAAAGAGGCAGGTTTGTCGGCCTCCGACCTCGACGACGTCATCTTAGTCGGTGGCATGACGCGCATGCCATGTGTTCGAACACATGTCGAAGAAATCTTCAAAGCGAAAGTGAGCCATGGCGTGAATCCCGACGAGGCCGTTGCGCTCGGCGCCGCTGTCCAATCGGGCATTTTGGGCGGCGATATCCAAGAAGTCGTATTGCTCGACGTCACGCCGCTCAACCTCGGAATCGAAACGAGTGGCGATAGAGTTTCGACGATTATCGAACGAAATTCGTCGATTCCGACAAAAGCATCGAAAATATTCACGACAACCGAAGATAATCAGTCTTTTGTTCGGATCACGGTCGTTCAAGGCGACAAGCAACGCGCCAGCGAGTGTGCTCGCTTGGGAACGATATTACTGACCGATATTCCAAAGATGGCGGCGGGTGTACCTCGTATCGAAGTCGAATTTTGTATCGATGCCGATGGCGTCGTAAGCGTGCAGTGCATCGAACGCAAGACGGGCTTGACGAAGAAACTCGTCATTCAAGGGAGCGTTGGGCTTTCGGGGCAACAATTGCGCGATGCCCAATCGCGGCTCTAAATAGCCCTCTCGTAGCGTCGATATTGCCCATTCACGGCTTTTCATTTCGGTCAAATGTGATAAAAGCGCGGTCATTGCCGCGCTTTTTTTGTGCGCATTGTGCCATTGTGCCATGTTGCGTCGTGATATATGCGCTTATGCAATATGCTATATGATCGATAAGATTGTCCGACACTTCAACACTCGTCATTTGTGATGAAACGATACCAAACACTGACTCTACTCGCCCTACTCTCTTCGAGTTTTATGACATGTATAGCTTGTGGCGACAAAGACGCCGACCGGCTCGCCCAAATCGAGGCCAAAGCCGAACGCACTCGCACGGTACTCGCCAATCAATGCACGCAGAACAGCGATTGCATCGTGACGGGATGCCGCCAGACGATGTGTCGCGCGATGCCCGAGCCCGATTATTGTGATCATCGCATCGTGTTATCGATGGAATCGGCCGACGATGCCCAAGCGGTGAAGCGCATCGTCGCCGAACAGCTCACCATGCGCGAATCGGATACAATCCGCATCGGAGGCTACTCTGCCAACCGCTGGACGCTTTCATTCCATGCGACGCAAGCCCAGCGCGAGCGCGTCGAGGCGACGATCAACAGCCTAGCGCATTCTGGTTTTGCGCGACTACACCCGCAAGCAGCGCGCTATACAGACGAGGCATATAAGGCGCTCGCGGCAAACGACCCGGACATTTCGCTCCGAACAATGCGCGGTGCAGGAGCACTTATCGAGAAGAAAATTCGGTCTGGCGACGTTTTATCGAAAGATGATATTCGCAACGCGTGGGCGCATCTGGAACCGATACAAAACGTTCGCCTCGGATCCGACGACGACATCGAGCGCATCTGGAGCTATGACGTCGTATTTGACGCCGTCTCGCAGCTCCGCCTTTGGCCCGTCGACAAGCGCCAGCGACTCTCGGTCAGGCTCTGGAAATCGCTCAGTCATCGCATCGACAACGGCGATATCGTCGTGACCGGCGAAGTCGGCGACAACATGGTCGACACGCTGCGCCGCTGGACGGAATCGGGATCGCTCATCTTGCTGACGTTGGGCAACGAAGTCATCGCCACTGCGCTCCCCGACACGCCCATCGAAGACGGGCGATTCGAGCTCGTCATCGACGATGCCGCCGAAGACGAAACGCAAATCGACGCCATCGAAATGCTCGAAAGCATCATCCACATGCACGGTGCAGTCTACATCGACGCCCAAGCGACCGCCTCGGTCGAGCGCGACATCACATGCCAAGAGCGCTTCCCACGCGAATGCGCCTGCATCGACGGCTATTGCGGCTGGCGCCTAAACGCCGACTACAACGCCTGCCTCTACGAGTAACGCTCTGAATTTACAGGCTTTTTTTTACATCTTCGAGCCCATCCGTGGGGCGCGTCAAAAAAACGCTCATCGTTCATTTTTTTTCTTGACATTTCACAATTCATCAAAATCGTGCATTTTAAGCATGAGCGTCGTTTTCTTTTTTTGAATGATGGCTGCGGCTATTTCGCCCACTTTGGGGCTCAATACGCCTACGCCGCACGGCTATGTGCTCACATTCGTTGCGCGCATACGCCGTGCCATGCGCCTATTTGCAAGCAAATACGGCGCATTTTTGGGGTTTATGCCCAGTCGTCATCCATATCTCCGAAATCGAGATCGACGAGGCTCTTCGATTCCGAGACGCCCTTTTCACCGACATTGGCGATGAGCGAAGTGAAAGAATCGTCCGAAATATTGAGATCGTCGAGAGATCCGAATGAAATATCGCGTGGTTCTGCTTTGGGCGTTTCGGTGAGTGCTACGAGTCGCGCTTTGTTTTCGTCGTCGGCAGCTTTGAGTTCTTCGACTGTTTTGGAGAGGGATTGATTTTTATCGGAGAGCGCTTTGTTGACCTCGGACAAGTTGGCGAGTTCTCGACGCAATGCGTCGATGGTCTCTTGATCGGCATTCTGCGCTGTCTTTTGCGCTTCGGCGACGTCGTTTGAATTTGTCGATTCGATTTTTTCGGTGAGTGTTTTATTTTTATCGGAGAGCGCTTTGTAGGCTTCGGACAAGTTGGCGAGTTCTTGACGCAATGCGTCGATGGTCTTTTGTTTTTCTGCGACGTCGCTCGAAGCCTTCGAAGCGCGGGCATCGGCTGTATCGATCTTTTTGACCATTTCGTCGATGGCTTCGTTTGTGACGGGGAACATGATTTCGGGGACGTAGCTGGGATCGAGAGTTTGAAGTTTCTTTTCGAGCAAGACGACTTGTGCACGAGCGATGAGATAAATCTTGTGATTGTTCGAGGCGCGTTTTTTTGCTTGCTCGCTCAATTTATTCGCTCGCGCCAAATCCTTTTTGATCGGCTGATTTGCATCGGCGAGCGATTTTTTGGCGGCATCGAGTTGCGATTTGAAATCGCGTTTATAGGAAGCGAGCTCGCTACGAACGTCTTTGAGCGATGCCGCGAGTGAGGCGTTATCTTTTTGCAATCGATCGAGTGCAGCTTCGTCTTGAGCAGTTTTTTCAGTCGATTCAGCCGTTTTCTCTGCAGCAGTATCGGAGACGCGTTTTTCGAGCGAAGCGATTTGTTGCTTGGCAATCTTGAGTTCGTTTTCGAGATCGTCGTTCAGGGAACGCAAGTCGGCGAGTTCGCGCTGTCCGGAATCGTTGTTATCGGCATGATCTTTGAGTTGCATTCGCATGCTCTTGTTATCTTTGCGAATGCTAAAATTCTCTTCTTTGAGCTTCGCCAAATCGGCTTTGAGAGATTTGATTTTTTCGCGCAAATCGGCGGTTTCGGAATCGCAGTCGTTATCGGATTTGCTGGATTTATCGGCGTTATCGGCTTTGCTAGATTTGTCGGCGTTATCGTTCGCTTTTGCCGAAGTATTGAGAGCCTTGAGTCTGTCGAGTTCTTCTTTGAGATTGTCGCGTTCACGTTGAATGGGCTTATAAGCGAGCAAATACTTATCGCGCTCTTTGAAGAGCGAGTAGGTATATATCGCTAAAATCACCAGAACGATAATAGAGAGGATGAAGAAGACTTGGTAATCCATAATTCTAACCTAATCATTGCATCATATTGGAGTGTATGAATCGAGCGACGCGCCACCCACTCCAAAACGCGCAAAAACTCTGTAAACCCCGACGCGTCACATAATTGGGCATAAGTATGCCTTGATCGCGATCAAAAAGTAAACGTCAATCGCGATAAAAGGGCAAAAAGTGGGGATTGAGACTAGATTTCCGTCCCATCCCATCGGAATGTGTTGTGAATTTGCTCGATACCACCACCAATTTTTGCCCAGCAGAAAAGCCTAGCTCGCTATGAGTGCTTGGACTTCTTCGAGCGAGAGACCGGTTACTTTAGCGATATCGTCTTCGGGCATACTCATTGCGATGAGATTGCGAGCGATCGACGATGCTTTTTCGTCCAAGCCGAG
>SFMP01000220.1 GCA_004554395.1 Myxococcales bacterium
TATCGCAAATTGACGTCTTGATTACCAAACAAAAGCCGCGCATTCGGCAAACTCGGAAACGCTATCTCCGTCCGTGCCATCTATCTCCACTCCCTATGAGAATCAAAGAAAAGCCCCCAAACTCGCACACTATCACATCGACCATGCCATTTCATGGGAATTATCACCGCCACGTGCTTTTTCGCACAGCTAGCGACGCACCATATTTTCATCGCAAATCGACTTCAATGGCGGCATAGTTACCTCTCATAATTCGTCACGACGACTTCACGCCCCACTCTTTTCGAAGCATCGCTATTGATCGATCGCCTCACATCGAGGGGTTGAATATTAAATCCATTATACAATTCATATATCAAGCCGACATCGTTATTGCTGAGCATGACTTTGACACCATCATCCGACAACTTTTTGAATAGCTGGGCTAATCGGCAATGATCATCGTATCCAAAGCCATCTTTCGTATAATCTGTAAAGTTTGCCGTTCTACTCTCTGGAATATAGGGCGAATCGAAATAGACAAAATCGCCTTCCTCGGCATCTTCGCAAGCGCGCTCGAAATCCCCCTCGCGAATCTCGACCGATGCATCGTTGAGATATTTGCCGATAGAGATGAGATTGTCGACGCTCATCGACGCCCCATTCACCCTATTGTTATAGGGAACGTTAAAAAGCCCTTTGGAATTCACGCGATAAAGGCCGTTAAAGCAGTGCTTATTTATCCAAATCATCAAGGCTGCACATTCAATATCGAGTTCATCGGATTGAATCTTTCGATTAAAACGCGCCCTCATGTCAATATAGTGTTCTTTATCACATTCGACGCCATCGAGCAGCTTTAATCGTTCTACGACGCCCACCGGATCGCGTTTCAACTGTCTATAGACGTTGAGCAATTGGCGATTGACGTCGTTGATAACTGCATTTTTGGGCTGTATGCACAACAACAATGCCCCTCCACCGATAAAAGGTTCGTAATAGCGATTGTATGCCGATGGCATGCGTTCGACGAGAACGGGGAGAAGTTGTTTTTTTCCGCCTGCCCATTTGACGAAGGGGCATATCGCCTTAGCGGGCTCTTTCTCTTGAATATGATGAAATGCTTCAGACATTTAACGCCTCTATCGAAATAATGATAATTACAAATACCCCACCAATCGCCAGAACTCACGCCAAGCTCGCGGCGGCAACTGAGTAGCTCGTTCGGCGCTGAG
The DNA here is from genome assembly GCA_004554395.1 of Myxococcales bacterium. Classification (GTDB taxonomy): domain Bacteria; phylum Myxococcota_A; class Bradymonadia; order UBA4248; family UBA4248; genus UBA4248. The sequence continues at coordinate 1,215 of SFMP01000220.1, forward strand.
CATGTGATATATGATGCGCATATAGGCTTGTCGTGCGGTGGTAAAATCGCGGCGGTTCATGGCATTGACAAAAGCCAAATACGACAGAATGGGGGCATTTGAAAACGCTTGCGAGGCGGCGGCGATAGATTCATCGAGGCTATTGGCGAACCAAAGGCGCAAGATTTGCGAAACGTGTGAATGCATCGTTTCGGCGGCTTGGGCTTTGATTTCGATGCGGCGAGCTGCCGGCTCGGGGATTGCGTCATTCGTCGACAAGAGGCGATAATATAACGCCGCTAATGTATTTTGATTGGCGTGCCAAAGAATATCGGCGGTGCGCTCGTGCCATGAGATTTGTTGAGCAGGGCCCAGTTGTGCGATATCGATTTGGCTGAGGCTTTGGGCAATGGCATGGCGCAAATCCGAGGCCGAAGCTTTGGCAACATCATCGACAGAACACATATCGTTGGCAGTATTTTGCGGTCGAAGTGCGCCAATCGTGCCTTGTGGCGTGGGCAAAGCTGCGGCGCGATGGCCTGTATCGATGGCGCCATGCGCGATATAGCGGCTATAAATCAATTCCAATCCGAGTAACCTATCGCCGAGTCGATTGCCATCGTTTGTACAGAATTCGCCGACTAATATTTCGTCGCTCACGCGATTTGGGCAGTGATTATCGCCCAAGCACGTGGCGAATTGCATTTGCGCGTATGCACGCGTGCGAGCGCAATGGCGCGTCCATATCGATTGCGAGGCGAAGACGAGGCGCGATCGATCGACGACGCCCGCAGCAAAATGGCGATGCAAGATATCGTTGCGCCATTGTTCGAACAAATTGCGGAAAGATATGCCAAAAGCATCTTCGAAATCGCCTGGCATTAAATTCGACATTTGTTTGACTTTCTCAATGCCATATCGTTCGATAAGCCATCGAACAAAAGATCCTGCAACTGTATAAGCGACGCGCGACGGCAATCCCCAAAAACCATACATCAATGTAACGGGGTCGATATGTCCAAATACGGCTTCGTTATGCAGAATGCCGTGAGCCCAAGCGTGTAAATCATACGTTTCGATGGGCCATTCGGCGGCCATGGCAAGCCCTTCGGTCCAACCGAGCGATGGGAGCCAGCCGCCGGCGACGCCAAAATGCGATGTCGAAAACGATGCCGCAAAGAGATGAGCCATTTCGTGGCGCGAAAGCGTCGAATCGGCGGATCCTTCGACGACGTGGATTTCGCGTTTCCAAAGGCGAGCAAAGCTCGTGCGCTTTGCGCCCAAATAATGCCCTTTCATTTCGGCATCGGGATAATGCCAGATTTCCATCTTTTGCGACACCGTCGTCTGAAAAAACGATTCCAAATAGCGATAATCTCGCTCGTAATCGTTGGCAATCCGTTCGTATTCTCTCGCCATGGCTTGCCGATTCTTCGATCGCGGCAAGTAATGAACGCGATAGTGCGGTGTATCGATTGTCGCCCACAGCGCCGACTCAAGAGATCCGCGCCCCATGGGCGCAATTTGCCCCGTTTCGGCGAGGTAGAATTGATAGCCAAAAGAAAGACATAGGCAAGCGATTGGCATGGCGATTTGGCGCCATAATCGACCGCATGCCCCATATAACCACAATATAATGATCGCAAATGTGCCCAATCGATAGGCAAAAAGGCGGCCAAAGACGTCGATCGATTCGTCGTATATCGACCCTGCAAAATACCCTATAAATTGCCCAAATGCGATGATCGGTGGCCAATGATATAATGCAAAAATGACAAATCCAAAATCAATACATACGACGAATATATATAATAACACCCGCCATAATCGCCGTTTGAAAACACATTGCCCCCATGCAATTATCGATGCGACGAGGAGATTTGACGGCAACGCTATGAGCAATTGAAATTGAATGCCCTGCGAGACGTCGCAAAGTTGATTCGAGAGCGCAGCCACCGCCATATATATGCCGTTGGCCGACCCAAAGTATAAAATGCTAGCACCAATGCACTTTGCGATCGTCTTTGCCTTGTCGTCGGGCGTCGACTCGGCGACGCGCGGCGCGAGGAATGGGATGCACACGAGCCCCAAAAGTGCCGTCGCCAACGACGTTTCGTAGTGGTAACTCCCGACGAGCGGAATCCATGCGCTCAAAAACGTCACGGCAACGGCTATCGCTAATTTCATCCAATATGGCATGTCGCGTATCCTGTAATCGATGGCGATGATGGGGATGATGGGCGAAAAGGGGCGACGGAATCGTTATGATTTGGGGAACACGATGCGCACGCAATCGTCGATCGAGTGCAAGAAGTGGAATTTGATATCGTTGCGCACTTCTTGCGGAACGTCGTCGAGGTCGGCTTTGTTCTTTTCGGGCAACAATATCGTGCGAATGCCCGCGCGATGCGCCCCCAAAACCTTTTCGCGAATACCGCCCACGGGCAAAACATTGCCGCGAAGTGAAATTTCACCCGTCATGGCAATCGTCGCCGGAATCGATACATCTTTATATAGACTCAACAGTGCGCAGAAGATGGCGACGCCTGCCGAAGGCCCATCTTTTGGCGTCGCGCCAGCGGGCACGTGCACATGGATGTCTTCTTTTTCGAAGTCGATCGATGCGTTATCGTTCGCAAGCCAACCGCGCAATAGCGTCGTTGCGGCGCGAATGCTCTCTTGCATGACGTCGCCCAATTTCCCCGTAATGACGAGTTGACCTTTGCCTGGCAAATGCGTCGTTTCGATAAACAATATATCGCCCCCGACTGGGGTCCAAGCCAAGCCCGTGGCAATACCGGGGCGGCGTTTTGCCTCGACCATGTCGAAATCGTATTTTTGTTTCCCGAGGTATTGCGGCAAATTCTTGCGCGTCAAACGCGCCGTTGCGCGTCGCTTGCCCGCTTGTTTCGCCGTGACGACATGGGCGGCAACTTTTCGGCAAACGCCTGCCAAGCAATGTTCGAGCTTTCGCACGCCTGCCTCGCGTGTATAAAAATTGATAATGTCGTCGAGCGCATCTTCGCTCACCGCAAGGTTTGATTTGACGAGTCCATGTTCTTTCAATACTTTCGGAATGAGGAAGTCTTGGGCGATGAACCGTTTATCGACATGTGTATAACCGGGGATTTCGATGATTTCCATGCGATCGCGGAGGGGGCCCGGAATCGTGTCGAGGCTATTGGCCGTCGTCAAAAACAAGACTTGCGACAAATCGATCGGCGTTTCTATGTAATTATCGACAAATGCATGGTGCTGTTCGGGGTCGAGAACTTCTAATAACGCGCTCGCCGGATCGCCCTGATTGTGATGCGATAGCTTATCGATTTCGTCGAGCAAGATGACGGGATTCATCGTTTGCGCGTGGCGAATGGCTTGTACGATTCGCCCTGGCATACTCGCGACATAAGTGCGGCGATGGCCGCGAATTTCGGATTCGTCGTGGATGCCGCCTAGGCTGACGCGCTCGAACTTCCGCCCCAAAGCTCGGGCTATGCTCTTGCCTATGCTCGTCTTGCCAACCCCCGGAGGCCCATATAAACACAATATCGGCGCCTTGAAATCTTTGCGCAACGAAAGCACAGCGAGGTATTCGACGATGCGATCTTTCACATCTTTTAGTCCGTAGTGATCGGCATCGAGGATTTCACGCGCATGATTCAGATCGAGTTGATCTTCGCTATACGTTTTCCAAGGAATATCGAGCAATGTTTCGACGTGAGATCGCGCGGCAGCATATTCGGCACTCGATTGCGACAAAAATGTCAAACGTTTATATTGTTTTTCGATATATGCTTTCGCCTCGGCTGGCGCTTGTAGATTTTTCAATTTTTCGATGATTTCTTCTTCGTCGCGCGATGGTTCGGGCTCGGGCTCGTTGTCTCCGATTTGCTTGCGAAGTGCCTTGA
>SFMP01000221.1 GCA_004554395.1 Myxococcales bacterium
GCGACGAATCGAGACGACATCGACGCAGAATTTCATTCGCATATATCTGGCGATTCATCGATAAAATGCAAAAACGATAGAACCCCATCGAACGCGATTCACATCTATCGTCCCCAATCGCTTGCTTCGTGGTGGCGACTTCTCGATGCTCCCAATCATCCATTTATCGAAGCACTCGAATCGTGGAATCGTAGCCCCTTTGCTCGCAAATTTCTCACGCGTCGTTTCGAAATCGACCTGACGACGCCACGCGTGATGGGCATTTGGAACGTCACGCCCGATTCTTTTTCGTCTTTTTGCGAAGAAGGCGACGCAGCGAGCCTCGCGCATGGGGAAAAAATTTTAGCGCAGGGCGCGGAAATACTCGATATCGGAGCGGAATCGACGCGCCCACGCGGGACGGCTATCGATGACGACGAAGAGCAAATGCGACTACGCGCGCCCCTGTCTTGGGCCGCCGGGCGCCAAGTCCCCATCTCGCTCGATACGCGCCATATCGCAACGATGAAATGGGCTATCGATGGCGATTTTATCGACATCGTCAACGACGTCGCTCTATCGAATCGCGTCACGACACAGCGCGATGGCGCCGTTTTCGATATCATTCGCGACAGCCGTTGCGGATACATTGCCATGGCCTATGAGCCTCACGATGCCCCTGAACTCGACTTTGCAACGTGTATACGACGGATCACCCACCAATTGGCCGATCGGCTCGCCATGGCATGGGCGGCGCGATGCGATATGCGACAAATCGTCGTCGATCCTGGAATCGGTTTTGGCAAAGGTTTGTCGAATGATCTTCGCCTCATTACCGAATCGATGAAATTTTTATCGATATTAGGGCGACCTGTTCTCATTGCACACAGTCGAAAGCGTTGCATTGCAAGAGCGACGGGTTTGCCCATCGAATCGCTCGATACGGCGACGGCGATTGCCTCGGGCTTGAGCTTTGCCCTCGGTGCCGCCATCGTCCGCGTTCATGCGCCACAATTATCTCGCCAAGCTCTCATGATGAGCCAGGTGCGCTGGAGTCGCCATGATTGATCAAATCTTATCGAATTTTGCTAGCTTTACGACGACCGATATCATTCGATTTGCCATCGATATCCTCATCGTTTGGTACTTGTTCTACCAAATCTTGATGCTCATCCGCGGCACAAAGGCGATGCAAATCTTGTTCGGTTTGCTCATCTTCGTCGCGCTCTATGTCATTTCGCGCCCAGAAATCGCCGATTTGTCGACGCTCAATTGGACGCTCAATCAATTCATCGGCTCGTTTATCATCATCATCGTCATCATCTTCCAAGAAGATATCCGACGCGGATTGAGCGTTTTCGGAAAAACGGGCTCTCTCACCGCCCCGATCAACGAAACGACGCACGATACACTGAGCCCCGACGCCATCGAAGAAATCGTCAAAGCCGCTTCATTGCTCAGTGAGCGACGAATCGGCGCCCTCGTCGCCATCCAAAAAGATGCCGTCCTCGATCAATACATGGTCCAAGGCGTCAAAATCGATGCCAAGATTACAAAAGAGCTCCTCGTGTCGCTCTTCATCCCCTACAAAGCCAATCCCACGCACGACGGCGCCGTCATCATTCGACATCAACGCATCGATTCCGCCGGCTGCTTCTTGCCACTCTCGTCGAACGATAAAATCGATCAACAACTCGGGACGCGTCACCGCGCCGCTATCGGCTTGAGCGAATCGACCGACGCCGTCATCATCGTCGTTTCGGAAGAAACGGGCGCCATCTCGATCGCCGAAAAAGAAACGCTCACGCGACGCCTCTCGAGCGAAGCCCTGCGCGATTATTTGCACAAAGCCTTTGTCACAACTGTCCGTCCCGACGATTCCGTCGGTTCCTCGGCTCTCGTCCGAAAGTTTAAGGCTTGGCGAAATCAATCGTCGCATAAGGAGAAATGATCATGACCGATACGCCTTCGCATGAAATCGCCGCATCGACGCGACGAAAACCGACCATCGTCGATCGACTCAAAGCCAATATCCCGCAAAAACTCATCGCTTTCGTATGCGCTTTCCTCCTGGCTATCGTCGTCACCAGCGATCGAAATATGACGATGAATTTCGCACAAATCCCCGTCATGCTCAACATTCCCGAGGGCTATGTCTCAGTCGACGACGAATCGACGACGACTGTCGACATCACGATTAGCGGACGAACGTCGACTTTGCGCGGCATGACGCGCGACGATTTGGGCATGATGACGATTACTCCACCCGCGCGAAGCGGAAATATACAAATCACACTCCAACCCTCGATGCTCAGCCTGCCAGCCGGCGTCGATATCGACAAATTCCAACCCGAATTCCTCGACGTCAATCTCGAACCTCTCGAAACGCGTACCGTCGCCATCACCACCGATCACGCATTCACAGGCGAACTCTTGCCAGGATACCGACTCGGTGAAGTCAAAATCGATCCCGCTGAAGTCAAAATTATGGGACCCAAATCCGTCGTCTCGACGACGGGGCAACTCTATATCGAACCCATTGACCTCACCGGAAAAGCCTCGACTTTCGTCATCAATCGATGGGTCATTCTCAATCGAAACGGTCTCAAAACCGATTCCGAAAGCGTCAAAGTCACCGTCAATATCGTTTCCGAATCGAAACAACACCTCATCTTAGGCGTCCCCATCGTCCCCATCAACTTATCGCAAGCCCACGCATTCAAACCCGCAACTATCGATCTCACGCTCATCGGCGACGAAGCATCGCTTGCAAAAGTCGACAACTCCAACCTATTCATACTCTTCGACGCCGCGCAAGACGCCAAATCTCCTCACGCTCGTATACTCGACCGAAACGAACTCACCGTCCCAAATCTCCCCGATGGCGTCGCCGTCGACTACTCCAAATTCCCAAGCGTCTTGTTTACTATGGGCGGCGTCAAAGACGTACAAACGCCAAAACCCGCTATCGATACCGCAAACAACAAAAACGAGGAGTAGTTTGCGTGATTCGGAAAAACGTGCAAATCGTTCGAGTCGCTATCTTCGTTGCATTGTCGCTTGCCACTGCGCAAGCGATAACGACGCGGTCTGCCCTCGCCAATCCAAACCCGCCCCCCACCGATTCTGCAATATCAGCGCATCAAAACGACATCCTGCCAAGCGATAACGCTTCAAATCTCGATAATTCCAACCCGCCCCCCACCGATTCTGCAATATCAGCGCCTCAAAACGACATCCCACAAAGCGATAACGCTTCAAATCTCGATAATTCCAATCCCGCCGATACAAATTCGAGCACTGGCGACGATCTGCCCACCGCTCCCGATATGGCGCAATTGTCGAAGACGATCGCACAACTCCAAACAAACGATACCGACGCCATCTGCAAAGCCCTCGATTCGATGGCTCGTCTCTGCGATCAACGGTGCGTTCCCTATATCGCCGACGCTCTCCGACACGAAGAACCGCGCGTCGTCGAGCACGCCGCCAACGTCGCTCGCATTTTAGCCCATCCCCGACTCCTCCCCGCCCTCGAATCCGTCATCTGGCACCATACCGACGACGAAGTCAAACTCGAGGCACTCCGAGCCGCCATCGCCATCATCATCGCTCGAGACGACGACACCACCGACACCGACCTATACCGCGCCCTATTCGACGCACTCCGCGTCGATCAACTCGACGAATTGCTACGAAAACTCGTCCGTAGCCTCCCCGAAAACCTCCGCCACGCCTACGCCACACCTTTCGTCAAACTCGCTCAAAACCCCGCCTTCGTCTCGTCGGTCGTTGCCGCCTATCGTCGCGATCCCAAAACGCTATTCGACGCCATCTGCCACCAACTCCTACAAGCCCCCAGCGACGACGTACAAAAGCAGTGGATTCGTGCAGCTCGTCTCATCGTCGAACAAAATTCAAATTTCGATCCCAATTCTGCATCCTATGAGGTTCTATCGCTCCTCCCTCCATCCCTCGACGAAGACACCGCCATCGTCATGGCTGCCCTATCGACGCCATACGCCGCACAATGGCTCGTCGCACACTTGCCCAATCTCTCAAAACCCACACAATACGCCGTCTTCCAACACATCCACGGCGACGGATCCGAAATCGTCACTCGCACCATCCTAAACGCCCCCGACGACAGCCCTTACACTTGGACGACGATCGCACAAAATAAAGCCATATCTACCGCCTTTATCGAAAAAATCCCTCCCATCGACGCACCCGAAATCCGCGCCTTCGTCGATCTACTCTTCAAATCGACGACCGACGCCAACGACGACCAACTCAGCGCCGCCATCCCCATTCTCCGCGCTTTCCCCTCCGATCCCTCGATTCGCCAACGCATCATCTCATTGCTCGGGCACGACAATCCACAGATCGCCTACGCCGCTCAAGCCGTCGCCGCAAGCCATCCGGCCTATTGGAACGAACTCGTCGACATCGTCACGGCATCTCCAAACGACGACAACTGGGGGAAAACACTCCTCGCTCGATACGCTCTCGCTCAAATCCCCACCCCTATCCCCAACGCCGATATCGCCATCGCCGATGCGCAAAAAGTCCTAGCCTCCCCCTCGCGTCTCCACGCCCTCCCCGCCCTCTGGCTCTTGCGTTCGCTAGGCGCACCTTTCGATCTCCCATCCCCCGCCGAATTCGCCAAACTGCGCCCAGAAATGAAGCGAGCCTACGTCGAGGCGTTGCCAAATCTCCTTGCAATTCACGAAAATGCACACATAACCGAAGATAATTCGCCATCTTCATCTTATACCGAAATATCCAACAAATCTTTCGACCTCATTCGCGCCGCGCTTTTGCCATCGGCAACCGACGACGCGATCCCCAATGTCGACGCCGCCTCGGCTGCCCTATGGGCTCTCTCGCAAATGCCCACCATCTGCCCGCGCATTGCACGCGATGCCAAACTCGTCGACCAAATCTCTCGCAATCTCGAATCCCCCGATCCGCGTCTCAGCGCTCACGCCAGCCTGGCCATCGCACAATGCGGCATGACCCAATTCATCCCTTCACTCAATAATCGCATCGTCGATCCCGACCCCGTCATCGCCTACGACGCACTCATCGCCCTTCAAAAGCTCCGCGCACTCCCCGACCCACATTGGCTCAAAGTCCTCTACTACCGCACAAAACCGAGCTTCCTCCGCGACAAACTCGCTTTTTTCGCCGGCCTCGGCGCCGCACCCACCACGCACAACGCCATCCGCGACCTCGAAACAGGCCGCCCACTCCGAAAAGGTCAAATCGCACGCATCTCGACGCCCAACCGCCCACTCCCCCAAGAATACGTCCAAATCATGCTCGAAGATCAAAGCGTCATCATTCTCAAATCGAGCAACTCCGCCTTCTTCTACGTCCCAAATTAAAGGATTCCCATGGTCATCACTCACCAACTCGACGAAACAATCGAATTCGGCCGCAAACTCGGTCAACGACTCCGCCCCGGCGACGTCATCGCACTACGCGGCAACCTCGGCATCGGAAAAACACAACTCGTGCACGGCATCGCACAAACCTACCTCGGCGCACCCACACACGTCTGCTCGCCTTCGTTCACCATCATCAACCGCTACGACGCCAACGGCCGCGCCATCCACCACCTCGACCTCTACCGCCTCTCCACGCTCGAAGAACTCGAATCCACAGGCTACTGGGACGCCATCGAAGACCCAAACGCACTCGTCCTCATCGAATGGCTCGAACAAGTCGACCGCGCACAACCCATCGAGTTCGTCACCATCGACATGAATTTCGCCGACGACTCCGACCTCTCCACTTCCGCTCGCACATTCGCCCTACTCGGCCACGGCGAACTCTACGAACGACTCGCACCGCTCTTCGCATAACCACCTCCCGCGCGCTTTTCGCGAGCCCATCGGTCCACTTTTCTTCGCTTTTTGCCGCCCTCTTCCGACTTTTTTCCTTTTTTGGGCTCTTTTTTTTGGCTACGCCTATTTGCGGCTAACGCCGACAAATACGGCTACGCCGTTGCGCTATTGCCCTCTGGGCAATACGCGCAACACTTGGGGCTACGCCTATTTGCGGCTAACGCCGACAAATACGGCTACGCCGTTGCGCTATTGCCCTCTGGGCAATACGCGCAACCTAGCGCGCTATGTTCTCGTTTCACTGCGAGCATACGCGCGCTTTTTCGAGCATAAAAAAAGCGCCCAGTCACTATCCCTTCCTCCGCGATACCGACGTTGAGCGCTCCCATGTGGGCGACAGAACACAAAATGCGAATCCGTGCCCCATGCCTGCCGAGAAGCTAAGGCGATAACAATGCCCCCGAACTTCTCCAAATGCGATGTCTATGCGATCCGATGCCCATACCATCCAATCGCGCAAAACTTTTATCGCCTAACTTCTACCAATACAAGAATGCAACGTCGAATTACGACATTTCTGCACCAAAATCAACGCAGTGAGCAAACATCAGCGAGCCAAAAAATGCAGACGCTCGCCAAAACTCCTACGTTTTTCAACAATAGCACATTTCTAAATAATCCCAAATAAATGATTATATTTGACTCTTTTTAAGTGCTTATTTTCCCCACTCTCGCCCACATCATCCCCATCCACAAACGCCCATACAGCAGACGCCCCCTCGCCTTTGTTCTCACATCTGCTCAAGCAGATATCGATTTTCGCCATTTATCAAAACGACAATAACTACAAACGCGCTTCCATCTCGTTTCGCATCGCTTGAACCGACGCCAAAGGCATCCCCGTCGTGCAAGTAATAATGCTATCGCCCAAGTTCTGAGCGATCATCGCTCGAACGATGTCGCGCTGTAGCTTTTCTTGACCGAGTTTAATCCCCTCATCAAGACCTTTCGCGTGCCCTTCTTGACGCGCTTCTTGACGCCCTACAATTATCCCCCTTGCCATCAATTCGTTTTCCCATTTTTCTTGAGCTTCGCACATGATTCGTCTCCCTATTTCTTGATGCATCAATGCATTCATTCGCCGTCTAAACTCAGGATCTCGCAAATCATACGGATTCGTAAAACAAAGATCCTGCATCATAATACCGACATCGGATTCAACCCGCAACGCCCCGCTTACGAAATAAAACTCTGCAGGCCAATCCTCCACCTCGCCATTCGCTCCCACTGTTGTGAAGTGCTCTACGAGCTTTCCATGACAGCCCTCGCCGTGCTCGGCTAGAAAAATAACGCATACTTCGGGGATCTTTTCGTACCCTACGCCAGATTTGAACGCGTCGATGAAGAGCATCGACGCATAGAAAAATGCTCGCTGAATAATAGCTTTCTCTCTGCGACTCTGAAATTCGATGTTGTAGATCTTACCATTCACATCGCGAGCTAAAATGTCGAACTGCGCCGAGCGACCGTTTGCATTCGTGACGACGACTTGCTGACTCATCTCGACAATCGAGATTTCTTTGTTCCCCGTCACAAGCCGAATCACATATTCGACGA
>SFMP01000222.1 GCA_004554395.1 Myxococcales bacterium
GAGGGCGGATTCGGATGCGGGATCGCCCGTGGCGCTAGGGTTTGCGCGATGGGCAAGCGCGAGGGCGGATTCGGATGCGAGCAGATCGGCGGGAGATGGGTTTTGTTCGAGCGCAGGCGCGTCGTCGGCATGTGGATCGATGCGCTGGCAAAGGGCGTGATTGGCATAAAACCGCGCGATGGCACGGTATCGGTCGCGCCATGCGCTCGAGAACTCGTCTTCGAAGACGTCGGCCATGAGCGCGATGGCCTCTTCTTCGCCCGGCGCCAAATATTCTCGATACATCGGGTAGAGCGCCCAATTGGGGAATGCCCCAAGGCTCATCTTGCACAAAAAGGCAGCGATTTGTTCGAGTTCTTCATTCGAAGGGGGATGGGTGGCGTGCGAGGGATTGCCGATCGATGGGGATTGCGCAGCGGAATGCGGTTCTCGGGCTATGCCAAATTGCTGGGGCAAAACGCAAGCGATTGCTCCGGCACACAAACCTAGACATAGCCACGCCGCGCGCATGATATCTTCGCCCTATATTATTCGACGACGACGTCGACTTTGTCGTAGTGCGTGAGTTCTTCGGAACTCGCACGAACCGTAGCTTGGCACGAAGTCGCCAAACACGAATAGATATCGACTTTTCGTTTGAGCCCGCGCAAATAGGCTTTTGCACCTTTTTTGACGCCTTTAGAACGACCGATGCCGCTAATTTTGATATCGGTGACTTCGCCTTGCGGCGTGACGAGAACGATCGTTCCGACGATCGTCTTTTCGCCTTCGGCAATGCCATCGTCATTCGAAGGTTGCGCCTTCGGCCGGCAACATTTCTGGCCTGGTTTGCATTTATCGGCGGGCACGCATTTCGAAGACGACGATTTTGTCGGCGTATCGGGCTCGGGTTCTTCTTCGATGACGGGTTCGTAGACGACGGGCGGGGGTGGCACTTCGAAATCGGCGCGAATCGTATAGGGACTTTTGCCCTCGCGCGTTTTGAGCGCAATGAAATATCGCTCGGGTTCGACTTCGAATTTGATAAACTCGTAGACGCTCTTTGAACTATTCGTCGTCATCGAATGGAGCGTTCGTCCGAATCCATCGAGGATTTCGATCGACATGACGATAGCCGATGGATTGTCGACATTTGCCCGCACCGTGATAAATCCCTTTTCGGGTGGCGTAAAATAGAACCAGTCTTCGTTATCGCCATCGATCGCCGACAAATCGTCGACTTTACTCGTATTGACGAGGAGTTGCGACGCGGAGTCGCGCGATCCATCGTATCCCGAATTGGAATTGTACTCGATCGTCTTAGAACAAGCACCGAGCCCGAGTCCTAATGCGCAAGCACAGACAAACAAGATAGAACGTTTAATCACAGATAACCTCATAGCTCGCAAGAGATTGCGAAAAAAAATACAAAACGGAGCAATGATTTATTCGGGAATTTTGACGACGATTTTCGAAGCATTTTTGACATCTTTTGCACTCGCGTTTGTGACTGCAATCGAGCCCGTTTCGAGAATACTCGTTATTTTGAATCTACCACCTTGTAGCAATTGTCCATCGACGTAGATTTCGCCGATAGAACCTTCGCGCACGCCTTGGGCGCGTCCGGCACTAATTTTGAACTGCGTCGAATCTTTCTTATTCGTGACCGACATGACTTCGGCTTGAATCGTCGTATATCGACCTTTGAGATCGCCGACGATGGGCTTAATCGCCTTTTTCTCGTTCGACACGCTCGACGTTTTCTGATTGAGCGTGCGAACTTCGGCAGGCGCCACGTGACTGCTACCGCTCGATTCTCGAACGATCGTCGGCCCAGAATTGCCCGATGTCGAAGAAATGCCACCGGCGGCGGCAGTCGGGAGTGCAACGGCTCCGGCGGCGGCAGTCGGGAGTGCAACGGCTCCGGCGGGTGCACCGCCCTCGGCGCCACCTGCACCGCCACCCGCGCCATTCGAACCACCGCCCGCGCCATTGGCACCGCCCGAGCCATTCGATCCGCCGCCATTCTTTTTATCTTTCGCCGCTTTGGCATGATCGGCGACTTCGGCTTCGAAATCGGCATAAGCCGTATAATCGGGCGACGATTCGAGGGCAATAAATCCGTCGTAATTCGTTTCGAACTTGATGTTGATCGAATAAATCGATTGCCCGCTTTCCGCCATGACTTTGACGTAATGGAGCCCCGATTCGGGCGTGAACGCCGTCACCTCGTGAACCGAAGCCGCGGCCTTGCGCCGTTCGACTTTGATAGGAATGCCAAATCGGTCGTAAATGCCCACGTCGACGTTGAAAACGCTCCCAGGGTCGTCCCAGAACGTCGTAACAGTGATGTCGCCTGGCGTGGGCACGAAGACCATCTTCCAGTCGATTTCATCGCCAGCCGTCGGATAAATTTCGTCGCTCGTGACTTCGTCGATCTCCATCCGAATGGCACCCGCTCGAAACGCATCGTGATCGATTTCCGTCGTGCATCCCGCTAGCGTGCCGACGCACGCCAAACCCATAATAGCTAAACCGTTAAATATCTTCGTAGCAGATCGATTCATGGTTCCACCAAATCAAGAAAATGCCCATCCTAAGACACCCTCTTTTAACAGCAACGACGCCACTCTGTCAAAGAGTCGATAAAAAATGCCAACCGCTCATTTATCGGGCGAATTTCCCCGTTCATCGTCATGAGGGCTTGTCGCCATTGAGCGTCTCGGGCTCGACGTGAAACGCGTTCTTGAGCGGAAAACTCTTGCCCAAATTCGTCAGCGTCAGCGGTTCAAATTCATACGCCAAGCGCGCATATTTGTTGCAGGGCGTCGAATGAGAATACGCCAGAGCCGCCGCCGCGCGCCGATAACAATATAAATACTCCTTCGGGCGTATGAGCTTGTTATCTTCGAACAGCAATCCAGTTTTGAGGCTCAGCGGCTGGCGATAAACGCCAACGTAATGCAAAATCTCGCGCCCCAACAAGTCGATCGGCACAGCCTGATGACCGCTAAAAATCAAATGCCGCGACAGCGCCGCCATTATACCCGCACTCGAACTAAAAAAAAGCGGATAATTGCCGACATAGAGCAAATACAGCCCCATCGACGACTGCAACGGCAGCGATTGAACGTTAAAAAAGGGCCCAAACCACTTCACCACCCAGCTACGCGGCCCCGCGTAAGGGTCGTTTTCGTCGGGCAACTCGCGCACATCACTCAGCGTCTCTGGCGCACCAAGCGAGCTGTGCAACGTCGTCTCGGCCAACTCATTCGTGCCTCCCTTCGCATCGGGGCTCACGACCATAAACTCATGAACTTGACTGATGACCATGTCTTTTTTTGCCATATTGCCACTCCGCATCACATTATTCCGCACAAACAATACTTTGACGCGCAAATTATGCAATCATTTTTCGCAAAACTCGCATTTTCTCGCCATCTGGCATCGAGTCGCGGCAATATTTCGAACAAAGCAAATTGGCTTTGTCTTTGGGCCTCCGCTATTGGGGCTTGCAGCCCCAATACGCTTCGGCTAGCGGGCTATCTCGGCGCTTTGCGCCTCAATACACCCGCTTTTTTGGCCTCCGCTATTGGGGCTTGCAGCCCCAATACGCTTCGGCTAGCGGGCTATCTCGGCGCTTTGCGCCTCAATACACCCGCTTTTTGGGCTCCGCTATGGGGCTTACAGCCCCATACGCTACGCCTAGCGCGCATCGCGCGCTATCGTTCTTGAGCGGGCGCTGCCGCGACCGGACGCTGTCTTTCGGGCATGCGACGCATCACACGGCGTTCTTGAATGCGTTGAGGAGCGGGTTGCGCTTCGCGTTCGGCTTTGACTTGAACGCCAGGAGCTGGGGCCTCTGGGGCGACGACTTGCGCAGCCGGTTGAGCAACAACAGTTGCGGCATTCGCATCGACGGTTGCTTTCGAAGCATTCCAACCGGCGAGTGTCGGAGCCAAAACGAGGGCGATAACGCTCATGAGCTTGATGAGAATGTTGATCGAAGGACCCGCCGTATCTTTGAACGGATCGCCGACCGTATCGCCGACGACGGCAGCTTTGTGCGCTTCGCTCCCCTTGCCACCGTAATTGCCGCTTTCGATGTATTTCTTCGCATTATCCCATGCGCCACCGGCATTTGCCATGAAGATGGCCAAAACGACGCCAGTCACCGTGACGCCGACGAGCAAACCGCCTAACATCGAACCGCTCGTATCGAGGACACCGGCGATGACGGGGGCAGCAATGGCAATGACACCGGGCAATACCATTTGTTTAATGGCAGCTTTCGTCGAAATATCGACGCATTTTTTGTAGTCGGCTTGGACGCCTTCTTTGCCGTCCAAGAGTCCTGGGATTTCTTTGAACTGGCGACGAACTTCGACGATCATGTCTTGTGCGCTACGACCGACGGCGAGCATGGCGAGTGCGCTAAACCAGAAGGGAAGCACCCCACCGACTAAGAGGCCGATGACGACGAGCGGGCTCATCGCATCGATCGATGTCAATTTCATGACTTGAGCATAGGCGACGAAGAGCGAAAGGGCGGTCAAGGTTGCCGAACCAATCGCGAAGCCTTTGCCGATAGCAGCCGTCGTATTGCCGACGCTGTCGAGTTTATCGGTACGTCCGCGGACTTCTTCGGGCAAACCGCTCATTTCAGCAATACCGCCGGCGTTGTCGGCGATCGGACCATAGGCGTCGACGGCCAATTGAATACCCGTCGTCGCGAGCATACCCAATGCGGCAAGCGCGATACCATAGAGCCCCGTGCAGAAGTAGGCAATCGCGATGGCGATGCAAATCAAGAGAACGGGGATGACGCTCGAAAGCATACCGACTGCCAAACCGCGAATGATATTCGTCGCCGACCCCGTCGTCGAAGCTTCGGCAATCGCCTTGACCGATTTATAAGAATCCGACGTGTAGAATTCGGTAATCTTGCCGATCAACGTACCGGCGATGAGACCACCCGTGACCGTGAGGAAGATCATCAACCAATCGATCGTAATTATGCCGCGAATGGGGTGTTCCCAAGAAAGGCCGTTTTCGGGCAAGACGAGGTATGCAACGCCAGCAGTAGCAATCGCCGTGATAACGGCAGCGGCAATCGTGCCGCGATCGAGGGCGTGCTGAGGATTCGATTTTTCGTCTTTGCTACGAACGATGAACGAGCAGAGAAGGCTCACGATGATGCCAACACCTGCGACGATAAAAGGCAAAACGACAGCGCTCAATTGACCTTGTTCAGACGTCCAAAGCGCGGCGCCGAGAACGGCAGAACCGATAATCGAACCGACATAAGATTCGAACAAGTCGGCGCCCATACCGGCGACGTCGCCGACGTTGTCGCCGACGTTATCGGCGATAACAGCAGGGTTACGCGGATCGTCTTCGGGGATTCCGGCTTCGACTTTACCGACAAGGTCGGCGCCGACGTCGGCCGCTTTCGTATAGATACCACCGCCAACGCGAGCAAATAATGCAATCGACGATGCACCAAAGCTAAAGCCCGTGAGGACTTCTAAGATTTTCGCCATGTCTTGGCCGACAAAAATCGCCTGATTGTAGAGCAAGAACAACGAAATAATGCCCAAAAGCCCCAAACCGACGACCGTCATACCCATGACGGCACCGCCGCCAAAGGCAATCGCCAACGCATCGCGCAAGCCCTTCTGAGCTGCATTTGCCGTGCGAACGTTTGCTTTCGTCGCCACGCGCATCCCGATAAAGCCCGCCAATGCACTACAAACGGCACCGACGACAAATGAAAATGCCACCCACGAACTGCTGTTTGTATTCGTGTAGTTGATCAATCCGAGTAGCGCCGCCACGACGACGACGAAAATGGCCAAGACTTTGTACTCGGCCTTCAAGAAGGCCATGGCGCCCTCTTGAATGTACGACGCAATCGCCTTCATGCGATCCGTACCGGCATCCTTCTTCGCGATCGACCGCGCCTTTACGAATGAGAATACCAACGCCAATACGGCTGCCACTGGCACGCCATAGACGAGGTAGTCGATTGTGCTAAGATTGTTCACCTTTAGCCTCCTCTTTCTTCTTGGCCCGATATAGGCCGTTACAAAAACGCATCGAAGCCTCTGCACCCTGTTCGATATACTTTTCGAGTGCATCGACTCCAATATTGAGTGTTGCCATATATTTTTCGCGTAGATCCCCTTCGGGGTACCGCCCCAAAACGTAGTTAATGACGTCGCCATGCTCGGGACGACCAATTCCTATGCGCATCCGATTAAAATCCGAATGCCCGGTGAGGTTGATGATCGATTTCAAGCCATTGTGACCGCCACTACCTCCGCCTTGTTTGACGCGAAGATCGCCAACGGGCAAATCGAGTTCATCGTGAATGACGAGGATATTGGCACATTCGATGTGATAAAATTGCATACATGCAACGACACTTTTACCACTCAAATTCATATACGTTTGCGGTTTGAGAAAGACGACCGTGCGCCCACCTTGGCGCAATGTGCCAAAAATACCTTGAAACTTCGACTGGCTCAGCGAAATCCCATGCTTGGCACAGTATCGATCGACGACCATAAAACCCGCATTATGACGCGTACCATCGTATTCCGATCCGGGATTGCCCAAACCGACGATTAAAAGTGCTTCGTCTGCCATTGATAATGATTCTCTCCATTCGCGATGCAAAACGCATTGACCATTGACTGCCATCTATTACACCAATTCAAAAAATTTGGCGAAATAATGACGCTATATTGCGCTTTTAGCGGCTTTTGACGGGCTTTTCCCGAGTTATATAAGCCACCTTATCGCACCGATGCTCACATATAACCACACATATTCAATGTGTGAAAAAATGCAAAAAGCCCAAACCGTAAAACGGTTCGGGCTTAAAAATCATCCGATAGAGCAACGGTAACTCGGCAATATATTGCGCGCGGTGTGTTGCACTATACTTCGCTCAAGCCGAGCGAAGACCGATCTTACGAGCGGGGCGGAATGATTTCGGCAACGAGGAAATCGGTGCCATAGACGAATTCGCAACCAGCCGGACGGGGCACGGCGCTGATTTGGATGCGATCGCGCAAATTCATCGGCGTCACGTCGACGACGATTTCGGTCGGGATATCTTTGGGCAAGCAAGCGACGACGACATCGCGAGCGGCCGAACGCAATTTACCACCGAGGCCAACGCCAACGGCTTTACCGTCGAAGCGCAACGGAACGCGAACCATGACTTTGCGATCGGCATCGACGGCATAGATGTCGACGTGGATGACGCGACGCGTAAGGGGATCGCGTTGAACGCTCTTGAGCATGACTTCGCGACGAATTTCGTTGCCGTTGTCGTCGACGACCAAATCAAAGACCAAGTTTGCGCCATAAGCCGTGCCGAGGACGCGGGTCAAGTCGGCGGGATTGATCGAAGCGGAGATCGAATCCATGTGACGACCGTAGCACACGACGGGAATGCTACCGGCTGCACGAAGTTTACGGCTTGCACCTTTTTTGCCCGGTTTGCGAGCAACGGCTTTCAAAACTAACTTTTCCATGGGTTTTCCTTTTGCAACCCCAACAGATATATGCATCGATAGCGCATATATCCCAACTGGTTGCGAAGCGTTTACTCGGCGCGCCCACCGCGCCGCCGTGCCGCCCACTATTTCACACATCTCAAAATGTCAAGTAAAATGCACCATTCATGGCGGTTTTCGGAGATCGATCAAAACTCATAAGCGCCATATCGCTACCCGAGCCACACGGCGACGAGAGCTCCGCATCGTATTGATCGATTCGCCATTAAAAACTCGCGGCGTATGCGCGCAGTGAAACGAGCACATAGCCGCGATAAGCGCCGTATTGAGCGATAGCGATATAGGCGCGACAAAAAACGCGGCGTATGCGCGCAGTGAAACGAGCACATAGCCGCGATAAGCGCCGTATTGAGCGATAGCGATATAGGCGCGACAGTTGCGCGTATTGCCCACCGGGCAATAGCGCAACAGCGTAGCGTTCCAAAAATGCCGATTATTCCTCGTGTTCGGGGTCGTAGTCGCGCTCGGGAACGACGCTCTTGAAGCCGAATTTTTCGCACAAAACGATGAGGCCAGGCTGGATGAGGAACGTCGAGAGGAAGCAAATGCTGATGCCGATGATGGCCATTTTTCCCATCGAATTGAGCCCCATGTGGCGACTGAGGATCATGCCACCGAAGCCGACGAGCGTGGTGGCAGAGCTCATGAAGACGGGCGAAATGACTTTGCGCACAGCGGCGAGGACTGAACCGCGACCGAGTTGTTGGTAGCGCTCGAAGAGATAGATGGCGCCATCGATGCTGATGCCGAGCGTGACGGGGAGCATGACCATGTTGAAGAGGCCGAGTTTGAGGTCGAAATTGCCCATGAGAACGAGCGTCATGACGATGCCCAAGATCGATGGCAAACTGACGATGATGGCGGGCAAGAAGCGGCGTTTTTGGAGCGCGGCGAGCAATAATATGACGACGATGGCGACGATGGAGATTTGCAAGCCGTCGGTTTTGACGAGGTTGAGCATGTCGGCGTAGACGAATGCGCCGGTGGCGACGGTGATGGGTTTGCCGTCGACGCGGAGGCTGCGCGCCTCGCGTGCGAGCATTTCGGATTGACCGCCGTTGTAGGTGGCTGTGGCTTGATACATGACGACGATGTTGCCGAAGGCGTAATCGACGCCCGAACCTTCGCGCGGAGGGAGGGCATGGTCGCCGCCTTCTTTGAACTGGAGTTTGACCCAGTCGGGGAGGTCGTCGATCGTCAGTGCGTGATCGACGAGATAGGGACGCAGTTCGACGACTTTTTGGCGCATGTCTTCGGGAAGGAAGCGAATTTGGCGGTCGGCAGTGCGCTCGCGGATTTTTTCGATGACGGCAAGGCGCTCGGCTTGTTGGCCGGCTGTGCCGGGGAGGTAGCTGTAGATCGATGCCGAATCGGAAATCGTGTTGTATTGCTGGCTAGAACGCCATCGGGGCAAGGCCTCCCAATACATTTCGGGGAGCCAGCTTTGAATGTCGACAGTAGCGATAAGGCCGTTGGCAACGGTGTTTTGAGCGAGTGCCTCGGGCATGAGGCCGACGAGCGTGCGAGCGACCTCGGGCGTTTGAATCGCCAATTGGCGATACTTGCGCAGGGCAAGCGATTTTTCGGTGCCATAGGTCGCGAATAGAGGCAAGGCGCCGTTTGTCTTCGTCGTCATCGTGCGCGAAATCGCCGCCATCATGGGCAGAGAACGCTCTTGCCCCATTTGAGCATAGACTTCGGGAAATGCCCCCGAAAGGAACTGCATGGGGATCGTCATGCGCGTAAACGCCTTCCGATACCATTGGAAATTCGTATATTCGACGTCGCGTTTAATGACTTTTTCGAGATAGCTAACTTGCTCGGTGTTGTCGAGTACGGCGATAACGGGTGACGATGGGCGCTTTGCCTCGACGAAATTCTCGGTTTTGACGACTTCGGGCGCTTTATCCGACGGTGCACTCTTGAACGACAAATTCGAGAAATTTTCTTCGAATTGGACGGTCGACAGCTTCGAGACGCAATAGCCGGCGCACCCCAAAACGGCGAGCGATGCGATGACCATGACGATGCGCGCATGGCGAACGAATGCCGCCGATGCAGCTTTGTGTGGCTTCGCTGGGCGAATCTTCGACGGCCAAATGCCTTCCATGATCTTGACGAGCGACGGCATGACCGTCGTCATCGTCACAAAGGCGATGAGAACGCCTAGCCCGGCGACAAAACCAAATTGACTAAACCCAGGGAAACTCCCGAGCATGAGCGCAAAGAATGCCGCCGCCGTCGTCAAAACGCCCAACGACAAAGGCGTCCCCGTCTCGATAACCGACCGTTTCAATGCCTCGTCGACGCCCAACCCGTTCCGACGCTCCGATATATAACGCGAATAGAGGTGAATGCCGAAGTCGATGCCGAGTCCGAGCAAAATCGCAAAGATAAACGACGTGATGAGGTTCAAATAGCCAATGACCATGAACGTGATGCCGAGCGACCAAAGCGTACTCATCACGAGGGGCAAGAAAATACGACTCGCTGCGCGAATCGAAAAGAAAAATATGGCAATCAACCCAAATATGCTCAATATCGTCATCGATATCGATTGCGTGATATCGGTCACGATGACGTCGTATTCCTTTTTCATATCGTTGAAACCACCGCCATATTCGACGATGATTTCGGTGCCAAACGAATTCGATCCGAGCGCATTCTTAATCTTATCCATGCGCTTGATTTCGTGCTGAACGGCTTTTAACCCCGCCGTCGAATCGCCAAATCGGACTTCGAGCGCAATCATGTAACCGCCATTTTGAATGGCGTAGTAGGGAAATTCGTCGATTTGAGCCAGTTCGCTTTCTCGATATCGATCGCGCAGGCGCGACTTGAAAACGGCGAGTGCATCGTCGTCACTTTGAGACTCCGATGTGGCAGATCCGCCACCTGCCGCGCCAACGGCTAAATCTTCACCTGCGGCGGCTTTGTCATCGTCGGAATCTCCGCTGCGGAGCGATTTTTTGAGCGATTCCGAACTCGGCTTGAGCGATTCGCATTCGGAATCGTCGTCGGCTGTCAATAGACAAGCTTTGTATTCGCCCGATTGCCGCCTGGCTTCGGTCAACGTCTTATCGATTTGATCGTAGGCTTTCTCGAGCTCTTCAGCACTCGCATAGAGCAATATGTTTTCTTCGAAAAACGACTTATCGCGAACAAAACTGACCGTGCTCACCGTATCGAGTGCTTCGATGCCCGAAACGAATTGCCGCGCAAAGAGCATCAACCCATTATCGCACCAATTCTGCCCAACTAATGGCTTGTCGCGGAATAACCCCTCGCCCGCGCCGATATCTTCGATACACGACCGATATGCTTCGCTTTCGCGATCGGCCTCCGAAAGCGCCTTGAGCTCGGGCGTTTTGAGATAGATCTTGAGCGTCGTGATGCTCCCCATCCGGTCGCTTATCGCATACATATCTTTGACGACTTGCGAATCGGGCGGCATCAGATCTTTCATATCGCTGCGAATATCGAAGCGTAGCGCAATCGCCAGCACCGATAAAATCGTAAATATCACCGATAGAATGACGATTCTCTTCGGATGCTTGAGTACAAACTCGATGAGTGCCGCAAAAAACCGATGATTCAGTGACCGTTTGGTTTGTTCCTGCTCCATGACATGCCTTATTTGCGCCAATCGATCGCATTTTTATGCGTCGATAGCGATGATTGAACAATGACTGCGCTTCTCTGGGCTCATCTCGACGCTAAGACGCGTCGTTCGTCGACCCGGCGCCTTTTGTAGGCGCTTATTTGGGCTCATTTCGACGCTAAAGCGCATCATTCGTCGGCCCGGCGCCTTTTGTAGGCGCTTATTTGGGCTCATTTCGACGCTAAAGCGCATCGTTCGTCGGCCCGGCGCTTTCTATAGGCGTTTCCCGACTTATCTCGACTTTTAAGACGCATCGTTCGGTAGCCGCTCGCACGATGAATTTCAATCCGCATTCGCAAATCGATTCGCCGACGACGCCGACGTGCCCGAGCCGACTCGTAACCAAACCGCCAACCGTCTCGAAATCGGGATCTTCTTCGAATTCGACGTCAAAAAGCTCGCCAATTTCCGAAATATTCGTCCGCCCATCGACGAGGACGTGATCTTGTGAATCGAGCGAGACGATGGCCACTTCTTCGGAATCGTATTCGTCTTGAATATCGCCGAAAAACTCCTCGACGATATCTTCGAGCGTGACGAGCCCTGCTGTTCCACCGAATTCGTCGACGACGATGGCGATGTGAACGTGTTCGCGCTTAAAATCTTCGAAAATAGAATCGATGTGATTCGTTTCGGGCACGAAATACGCTTCGCGAACGAGCGAACCGACGACGATTTGGTCGCGCGCTGCGTCGTCGTTGCGAAGCTCAAAGTATTTGCCGACTAAATCCTTGAAATACATAATCCCGACGATCGTATCGAGGTTCCCCTCATAGACGGGGATGCGGCTATAGCCCTCTTGAACGCATATCGAAAGCGCATCGTCTAATTTCGTATCGACCGAAAACGCCGTCAACTCCGTTCGCGGAATCATGACTTCGCGCACCGTCGTCTCGCTGTAATCGATCGCCGAACGCATGATGCGCCCTTTCATGTTTTCGAGCCCGCCATGGCGCTCCGATTCGTCGAGCATGACTTCGAATTCTTCTTCGATTCGGTCGGCATCGGCATAACGTCGCTCGGGCGATGCCGATAACGGATTCAATACTTTGCACAAAACATACGTCAGCGGGCGCAATACGACATAAAACGGCTTGAGTATCGTCACCACTCGGCTACCATTCGCGCGCTCGTCGCCGCGCGAAAACGCCGTCCCTAACCACGTATGAAACACGAAATAGACGACGCCCAAGATGATCCATATCGTCCACGTTTCGAGCTTAAAACACGCATCGAGCAATTCATACCCAACCCAAAACGTCCCAACGATGCCCACCAAATCGAGCAAAAAGAGCGTCATAATATAGCCCGCTGGCTGGGCGACAAACGGCTCTAGCTTTTTATTTCCATCGTCGACCAAATAACGCGCTCGCGCCAAGCCCAACGACGACAATGCCCGTAATCCAAACGCCGAAAACGACACCAATACGAGTGCCAATATCAAGAGAAGTGATGGCTCAAGCCACGGTATTGAATCCAAATATTTCTCCACATGCACAAATGTGCTTCCATAAAACACAAGCTACAAAGCTCGCAAATCCAACAATTTTAACCCGCTTTCGCACCTTTTGCAAGTTTGCGAAACGACGCCAATCCCACTCCACCCCACCCCTTATCGCATTTCTACGATTCTATGGCAGTTCTCGACCCCAAAAGCTCATTTCCAGAGCTCCAAAAGCTCTTTCCTGCGCCTCTTTCTCTCGTTGCAATGGGCAACTGCGACAAATCCTCGATTGCCAATAAAAAAGCGCACGAACACCGCTTTATATTCCAAAGCAAATGACTCATGCGCAAACAGCTCATTCGACGAGTTTTCGATGCTCTTTCTATGCTTTCGCCTCCGAGCATGGCGATAAGATCATCGCATCGCCATAGCTATAGAACATATACCCCTTCTCGATGGCATCGCGATAAGCCGCCATTATCGCCTCATGCCCCGCAAAAGCACTGACTAATACGATGAGCGTCGATCCAGGTAAGTGAAAATTCGTCACCATTCTGTCGATAATACCGAATTTTCTACCAGGTTTGATAAATATATTCGTATCGTATTCGCCTGCGCGGAGTTCGCCAAATCGATCGTACTGATCTTCGAGGCTTCGAACGACCGTCGTTCCGACGGCGATGACGCGCCCACCACGCGCCCGAGTTTGGGCAACCGTCCGAGCGAGTTGTTCCGAAATGCAGTAGTGTTCGGTATGCATGACGTGGGCGTCGATGCGCTCGGTCTGCATGGGGCGAAACGTTCCAACGCCCACGTCGAGCCGCAAATGCTCGAATCCTACGCCACGCGACTTGAGTTCGGCGATGAGCTCGGGCGTAAAATGGAGCCCAGCCGTCGGCGCAGCAACCGCACTCCCACCCTGCGCATAGACCGTCTGATAAGTCTGCGCATCTGTCGCCTCGTATTCGGCATCGCCATGGGTCTTGCGCTGCTTCACGATATAGGGCGGCAACGGCAACTGCCCAATGCGATCGAGTATCTCGATAACCGGCTCTTCGCCCTCGAACTCGACTTCACAAAGCGCTTCGCGCGACTCTCCATTGCGATATAGATGAACTTTGACACACGGATCCCCCACAGCACACAGCGTTTCACCCGGCGCCAAATGCCCAGCCCGATACAGACACGAAAACCGCCGCTTCGGCAACGTCATGTCGTCGGTCAAAAGAACTTCGACGATCCCCCCCGTCGCTCGCCGAACGAAAAACCGCGCCTTGCGTACCCGAACATCGTTCACGACGATGCAATCGCCCTCCGATACCAGATCGACGATATCGCGGAAGACCTTGTCTTCGCGATGCATCCCATCGACGACCATCAACCGCGCACTGTCGCGCGGTTCTCTCGGATGCCGCGCTATTTGCTCCGCTGGCAAATCAAATTCATAACTCGATTTTAAATTCAAATCCGACATGGAACGACCATATCTCCTAAAAAATCAAAAAAAGACCTGCAATCGATGCAGGTCTTATGCAAAAAAATACGCGCACCGATTCGCACCGATGCGCGCGCATAAAGCGACTTATTTCTTCTTTTTGAGGCCAGCTAAAACATCGCCAAACGTTCCGAATTTCGCATCGTCTTTATAGCTCGAATCTTCGTGACGATTGCCACGTTCCCCGCGCGGTGCGCGCGGTGCATCGTCGTGATCGTCGCGACGCGCCGGGCGTTTGCGAGCCGCAGGAGCCGCGCCTTCCGGACGCGTCGAAAGCGTCATGCGCTTGCGCGATGCATCGATCGCAATGACGCGAGCCGTCACTTCCGTTCCCTGAGCCGCTTCGGTCAATCCATGCGTCTCTTCAGTCAATTCGCTCATCGGCAAAAGCGCCGTCAAACGCGGTGCCAATTTGACAAAGATGCCGAAATTCGTCACCGAATCGATCGTGCCCGTCACTTCCTGACCGACGCTATACACATCTTCAACCGTCTTCCAAGGATCCGCCGATGCGCCCTTGTACGACAACGAAATGCGATGCAATTCGCTATTGATGCCCAAAATCGTCACTTCGATTTCTTGGCCAACTTTGACGACGTCGTTCGGATTCGTCATGCGACGATCCCACGAAAGCTCGGAAATGTGCACCAAACCTTCGACGCCACCCAAATCGACAAACGAACCGATCTTGTCGACATTGCGAACGACTGTACCCTTGACGCGCGACCCCACTTCGAGATTCGCCACCAATTTGTCGAACGGATCTTCTTCCAAACGCTTCATCGAAAGCGACAACTTGTGCTTGCCCTTCGCCGATTCGACCGCCAAAACGTAAACTTTCACATCTTGACCGACTTTGAGCACCTCTTTCGGCGATTTAATATGCGTGTGCGAAATCTCCGAAACGTGAACCAAGCCTTCCAAGCCACCCACGTCGATAAACGCACCGTAATCCTGAATCGAAACGACTTTGCCGTCCAAAACCGAACCGACTTCGATCTTCGACATGAGCTCTTCGCGCTTGATGCGGTTCTCTTCATCTTGCAACGCCGTATGCGAAAGGACGATATCGTGCCCACGCTTCGCATACTTGATGACTTTGAATTCGAGCGTCTGACCGACAAACGCATTCGCATCTTCGACTTTGCCCTTCTGAATCTGCGAAAGCGGGCAAAATGCTCGCTGTCCCATGACTTCGAGTTCAAAACCACCCTTATTCGTCGCCTTCACGAGCGCCTTCACCGCGCAACCCGTCTGATACGCTTCTTCGAGCGCAATATTGCCCGCTTTCATCGAACGCGACAACTTAATCCCGCTCGCATCGCGACCAATGATCTTCGCCTTGACCGTATCGCCGACGACATGCGTCAATTTGCCATCTTCTGGATTGAGGAGCTCCGAAACCGGCAACGATGCCTCCGCCTTTGCGCCGATGTTCACATACGCATACTCTGGTCCAATCTGTACGATAACGCCCTCGACGATCATGCCCTTTTCGAACGTCTTCGTCTCCATCGCCTGCTCATTCTCCGCCAAAAGTGCCGAAAAATCTTCGACCTCTTCTACCGGCGCCACGGCGTCTGACGCTTGATTCTGCACAGTTTGTTGATTTTCATCGGACATCATAAACTTTCAAAAAGCTCCATTCTTGACCTACATCTCGCAGGTTCGACCTTGCCTGTCTCCAGGACTTGAAAAAACAGCCGCCTACTCCGACGGCTCACCTTATTTGAACTGCGACAATACCTCGCCCAGCTCCCATTTTTGCGCCTCATTCAGGCACGACGAAAGCACACCATACGCCTGCGCATACGACGTCAAACCCGACGACACGCGCGCACCCGCACCGCGACGCCAAGCCACTCGCGCATCTTCATCTAACGAAAGATACGAACGATTCAACGCATTGACCACCTCAGACACGCGCGACACATTCGCATCGCGATACGACCGAATCGACGACAACACACCATCGGGATCCTTACAGCCGCCTTTCATCAGGTCTGTCAACTCCGACAACACCGTCAAATATTCCGACTCAATCCCAATTTCTGCCACAGGCTCTACCTGCGTGCCCGCGCTACATCCGCAAGCCATCAACGCCAATGTCAATACGCACAATCTACGCAATTCGTCCGGCTCCTCACGCTTTCCGGCCCAAAAATACCGCCACATATTGAACGCATCCGACGAAATTGTCAACTCCACTTTCGCCATCAGCCCCACTTTTCGCCCCACATCAAATCTTGCCACACCACAATATGACTTGGTGGGGGAAGCCTCCCCCTACGCGCGGCACCCGCCAGCTACGCCGCCGCGTACCGCGCTACCCCCTCTGCGGGGGATACCCCCGCAACGCCCCCATCATCCTCATTGCGCCAAATCCACTCTACGCCCTCAAAAATTCACATCAAAGTATCTCTTCATCAACAAAATCTTTGAGCGCAAAATCACGCAGCACCTCACAAAGCGCAAGTCAACGACAAAACAACGCTAGGTCATGGCTTTGCGAACGAGACCCTTTTCATCTTCACTCAGCTGCAAGTAAACCATCGCATCTTCGAGACTCTTGTTCTCATTCGACATGATGCGCCTTGTCATCTCCTTCAACTGTTCGAGCTTGCCTTCAATTTTGCCTTTAATTCTACCTTGCCTTTCCCCACGCTTTTCTCCGTACTCTAGTCCAAGTCTTTTCCCACGCGTTAAGACCTCTTGTGTAAACGCATCCATTTCCTTTAACTCCTCTTGTTTTATCGTTGTAAACTGCCGTGCGATAATCGGATCTTTCATCTTCTCGGCATCGTTGCACGAGAAATCATGTGACATTTTACCAATTGGCGTGTCATCGTGCAAACGACCGTTGATGAAGTAGATGCGCGTACCAACGCCCGAGTCGCGATATGAATCATCTCTCATGAAATATCGATTGATGAGTTTATTATCGCAGAATCGTCCATCTTTGACGAAGAAAATGACGTAAACACGCGGCATATTCGCATATGATTTGTGCTTCTCGAAATAGCGCATCTTGATCGCAGCACCATAGAAATCGGCTCGTGCAAGCAAATTATCGTTCGAAGCATTCTGAATCTCGATGTTGTAGTAGTTGTTCTCGGAATCGATCGCCAAAACGTCGAAACGCACAGAATGCCCAAGAATGTTCTCGATGCGCTTTTGCGTCTTGACCTGAAGCACGACCAAATCGTCTTGCTCAGTCACCGTCCGAATAATGTGTTGCGTCGTCTCTTTATCGCGAAAAAACGCATTCGCAACGGCATCCGAGAAGATCGTCATCTTATCGTATGCTTCGCGCAATTCTTCTTCGGTAAAACACGAATACAGACCCTTGCCTTTACCTCTACGGGGAATCTTTGCCATAACAGTATCCTCGTCGTCGTTGTTCAGTTGTAGTAACGACGACGATTATCGCATGGCAAAGCGAGCAATGGCAATCGTTTTGTGATTTTTTGTGTATCCTTAGCGACTTTTTGCCATTCGAATGCGTCTCAAAAATACATCGATACCGATCAACAAAAAGGCCCACCAAAGATAATTCGGCCATATTGGGAAGTAATCGCGTATTCCCTCTCGTTCGGGCTTAAAAATCGCATCGTATTCGCAATCGACGCAACCATCTGCCGTCTCGGCAATAGCCGCCAATAGTCGCGAATTCGGTGCCGTATGCACGTATTCTTCGGCATATGGGAACGAATACGTTTCTTGTGCATACCCTAACGTTTCGCCCGACTGCGTAAGCGTCGCTTGAGCGAAATACGTTCCCAAATAGGCAAGCGCAAACGCATTTTCGTAAAACCCAGGCGCCGTTTGGTGCAAGACGACATCGAAACGCTCGCCTCGCGGATCTTCGATTTGTGCGACGATATCGAGTCCGTTCAAAAATGCATCATTCGCATCGACGGCATCGACCATAATGCGCAAACGCGCATTTTCTCGCACGATTCGCATATCGAATTGCCGTTCATCGTCGGTCTTCATCGTGCTACGCACGACTTGCCCCCAGAATTGCGCAAAACTCTTGCTGTTGCGGATCCATTGCGCCGCCCAGCGATTCTTTGCATCACTCGTAAACGCCGTCGTCTTGCCCGTTCCATATTGCCACTGCGCCAAAATCGGATCTCCACTCGGCGCCGTCAATACCGTTTGGCTACCGCTTTTGGCTCGCGTCGTCACATACCCCATAAGCGTGTTGAGCGTCACACCCTTGATCATCTCATGTTGGCGAGCCACTCTCGGCACAAACGGCTCTTCGACGATCGATCGATTCATCATTTGCTCGGTTTCTTCGACGAATATTCTCGGCACAC
The DNA here is from genome assembly GCA_004554395.1 of Myxococcales bacterium. Lineage (GTDB taxonomy): Bacteria > Myxococcota_A > Bradymonadia > UBA4248 > UBA4248 > UBA4248. Next base: position 18,494 of record SFMP01000222.1, read on the forward strand.
TGCGCACATCTCGCACGACATAAGATCGCCCGCTCCCCTGTTTGGCGACGCGACTCAAATACGTCGTATTCGCATCGCCCAAAGCCACCGTCGATACCGTAATCCCAGAACGCGCCATTTCTCGCATCAGCTTATCGCTACCAAGCGTCGAACTGTTTCCATCGCTGAGCAATATCACGTGCTTCGTCTTCGCCGTCAAAAGCGACAATTCCAAATAAGCCAAATCCAAAGCGCTGACGATATCGGTCTCGCCCGACGCATTCATGCGAGAAACGCGAGAAGCTATCGCCGTGCGATTGACGGCTCGCGTCGACGGAACGACGACTGTCGGCACCGCATCGAACCCAATCACGATGACCCTGTCTTGCGCATTCAACACGCCTACACTCGCTTTAACCGCCTCTTTAGCCATCGACAGCTTCGAATCTAGTGCCATCGATCCCGATTTATCAATCACATAAGCTATCGCCATCGAAGACGTCTGCTTGCGTTGCGATGATTTGAAATCCACTGGGAGTATCTTCTCGATTGGCGTATTAGAATATCCACCAGGACCAAACGCATTTTCACCGCCTATCGCCACAAATCCCCCCCCATGACGATGCACATATTCGCGCAACAACTCCATGCTCGCACTCGTCACATTGGTGCGCCCAGTGTCTGTCGTTCGCGGCACATCGCCCAATAACACTGCCGAATACTTGAGCAATTCATTCATCGACGTCGGCATGCCCGTCGCCGATCTCACCTCGACTTCGAAATCTTGCCCCGACGACTTGCCATATCCCTGCAAAGCTCGCTGGAGGTATTCTGCACCAAACGAATTCGATTCGACATAAAGCACTTTTGGCTTGCCTTGAATTTCGAATTTATCGGTAAACGCATTATTTTCTGCAAACCGATCTTCGCCGTCTTGGAGTCCAGTCAGGGCAAATTTCACCGTCAATTCGCCCATTTTAGAAGGCACGACGCGAAACGTCTCTTCGTTCATCCCTGCGATTAAATCGATATCGCGGCTTTGCTTGGCGTCGACTTCGCCATCGACCGAAAAATCCAAATGCGCTCGCGTTTCGTGCGTCGATTCGATTTGAACGCCTATCTCGAACGGCTGCCCGACGCGCAACTGACTTCGATCGTCGACTGTATCGCCCGAAATCAAGACTTCGCGAATTTCGGGTGCAGCAAGCCGCCGCACGTCGATGCGAATCCCCTGAGCACGCGCCAAAGCCGCCTCGGAAAGCGCACTTCCGCTCGTTTCATTTCCATCGCTAATGAGCAAAATGCGGCGCTCTGCGCCCTCGGGGAATAACGCATAACTATAGCGCATAGCCGAGGCTATGTCGGTCGTCTTGAGCGACTCCGAAACATCTGCAACCTCGTCGCTACCCGCCGCTAAAAACGCGGCCTCGCCACCTATAGCATCGACTTCGATCGTGCGCGGAAACTGCGAAAACGCCACGACGTGTAGATCGACGTCATCGGGGCGAGTGCGCAATGCCGCACGCACTTCCGACTCTGCCGCCCGGCGCATCGACGACGTCATCGAATCGCTCTCGTCGACGACGACTACCGTCGATACGCGGTTGCTCTCTTCGATCCGCTCGACATCGCACAGACAAAAAACGATCAACGCCAATAGCGCAAAGCGAACGATTCCACTCAATATCCTCTGCCATAGACGAAAATCGCTCAACGAATACACGATCGGCAAAACCAAGAGCGGACCAACCGACAATAACGCAATCCAACGCGGATGAACGACGACATAGCGAATTTCCTCCTCCGGAACGCTCATCATATCGAATAAAATTCGATTCAATCGCGATACGATGTCGATATTCGTAAACTCTATCGTCTCAAGCCCCCACAGATAACTGACGCTCAAAAAAAGGCATATCACCGTCAATGCGACGACGATAACCCATACTAAGGCTCGGATATATCGATGATTCAAGGATCTCTTTGCTCCATTCAAGCACATCTCATTCGCATTCTACGCCATCACATACACGATGACGTGATATCGATGCGCCTTTTTTCTATCATAATTCGGCGAGATGGCATAAACGATACAAACACAGACTGCAAACATTCCCAACGCAGCCAAACGACATTGCGCTCGGGACTTTTGCACACCTCTTTTTGACTTTGGCAATCAAAACCGCATCGGTGACCGATGATGCGCTTTGGGGTTCACGATGAAAAGATTAACGAATTGTATTTGGCCGCTTCTTTTGCTCTCTTTTTCGGCGTGTCATTCGCCATCGCAAGCGACCAATCACACCCAATCTGCAACGGACGAAGCAACTCAACCCCAAGCCGGTGCGACAAAACAAGCACAAACCGCGCCATCGGCGAAAAGCACATCGCACGCACCCACATACCACGCCATCGACATGAAATCGATGAATGCCGCCTCGGTCAACGTCTATAACGGTGGATACGACGATTTCGTCATCGAAGATATCACCCCCATACTGTCCGATGCATCGTCTTATTCTCAAAAATGGGAGTTCTACATCTATACGCGCCCATATCAAACGCGAATTAAATTCGAAATATCCAACTTTGCCTTTAGTAAAAATGAGGGGAAAGTTAAAGGATATGTAAAAAAATTCGATGGCGATAAAGAAATCGAGAATTATCCGATTTCAAAATCGCTCAAGAGTGGCCAGTGGAAAGCGAGTAAATCGGGGCTAGAACTCGATTTTGGCGGATACAAATTGGCATTCAAAGACAATGCTTTCCATATTTCAGGGCATTTCGACGACGAAAAAGCGACGTTCGAATACGTGCTCCCGACAAATACTTGGAAACCTGGCACGGGAAACGTCTATTTCGGAAACTCCGAAAACAACGTCTTCAAATACAGCATATTGACATACCAAAAGCCCGTCACGAGCGGTATCATTCACAAAGATGGCACCGATACACCTGTCACGGGCACGGCTTACGGCAACCACTATGCCGCGACGATTGCCGTCTACGATATGTTCGACGAAGTCGCCGACTCGCGCAAATATACCGACGACGTCTTCGTCGAATTCCGCTATTACGTTCCCTCGGCGAAATACAACGCCGCGCCCTTCGGCTTCCTCATGGTCGCTTTCGAAGGCACGCCCATTTTCTCCGCTAGCGAAATCAATCGCACCCCGCTCGAGACGTGGATCGACGACAAATTCTATAGCTACGAAATCGATAGTCGGCAGCAAATCGAAGCGACCGACGCCGACAATCCCAATAATTCGGCAATTCTACGCATGACTTCTGCCGAACCCGAGCCCTCCGACCCATACGCCAATCTACCCGCTTTCCAACGAAACGTCGCCTCTCGGTTCGCAAAACCCGTCGAATACAGCATTCCCATCGAATACGAACTCGACATCGATGCCGACGGATACAAAGCCAAAATCCCCGTCAAAGGTAGCTATTCCATGACGCGTTTGCGCTAGTCGCTTATATTTGCCCCATGATTTCGATCATGGGCAAATAGGCATTGAACCACGCGGTGGGGACTTGGAACGCAAAAAAGCGCATTCCCGCCGCACTCGGCGCCATGACGACGACAAATCGCCATATTTCTCCGCTCGTTCGCCCTAAAAATGCAAAAGAACGCCGATCGGGGTTTTGCAGGAGCACATTTTTCGATGATTTATCGAATGACGCAAAATCTTCGATCGCACCTTCGATGGCAATCGTCTCGGATTCTGCCCATTGCGCAATCACGCGCCTCGCTTCGTCGTCAGACGAAACCGTTTCGGGCATCGTGCGCAACGAAGCCATGACGCCGACGTGATACGTCGAATAAAACGCGACGTGCCCGTCGCCATGGACATTGGCTTGCCAAAGCGATGGCAACGACACCGTCAAACCATCGCCAAATTGGGCAGGGCAAGCGTATGGCGAAAACGTCGTGCGAGCTATTGCCCCGATAATCGCATGAGAATCGTCGAAAACTTCGGCAACGGGCGTTTGCCCAAAAGCTATCGATGAAGAGAAAAATGCAACAAAAACAAATAATAACGCAGAAACTCTTCGCAAATCGATATCCATTTGTCGATCGCTTCTTTGCCATGCATCGATAACGCCCAAAAGAGGCCGACCGATGCATGAAGGCGACGATTAGTTGTTGAACCAGTAGCTATAACGCATGCCAAACATGATGTTAAATCCGACCGAATCGATGCGGTTTTCGTCGACGAGGCGACCGTGCAAATCGCGAGCATTATCGAGTGTCGAATCGTCGGCAAAGAGGCGAGCAAAGTTTGCATAAATCTGCCCACCAATCACGAGTGCAAGGCCATCGACGGGCAGATCCCACGTAAATTCACCTAAGATGCCGATTTCGACCGCCTGCATATCCCATTTCAGGTTTGCCCCCGTCAAATTAAAGGCACTCGCGGCGACCGAATTGGTGACGTTCATTTCGGCTTCGTAGCTGCCAAAGCCGTAGTTGATCCAGAACCCCGAATCGAAATAACGATTTGGCGCATAGTGAAGCGTAAACCCAAACGACGGCATTTGGACGGTTGCCACGCGATCGCGCGCTTGTAAAGCAAACGTCAATTTCGAAAGCTCGAGGCGTTGACGCGACATTTCCCAGTTGAAATTCAACCCAATGCCAACGCCCATGTCGAAGCGAAATAGAGCATTGAACGTCAGACCGCCGGCGATGTCGAATTGCGTATCGCCAAACGATTCCTTCTCGATGAAGTTCGACATACCGCCCAATTTGCCGAGCAATTCGACTTCGACCGCGCTTTGCCCCACGTGGCTATGCGATTTTGCTTCGGCAATACTCGATTGCCCAACCAATCCATACGCCAAGAAGATGAGTAACGCCAAAAACGAAAGCAAACTCTTTTTCACAAAAAATCTCCTGCTTGCAATGGGAAGGGCAAAATACCCTAAAATGTGATAACACACGATGCGTGCGTTAAACTCAAATCAATTGCGCACCATGCGCAAACGGCTATCGCATACCGCTATGTGCGGCTACTCTATAACGACGACTCGCGCGAATTCTTCACGCTCATAGGCCAATACGATTATCTATGAAAGCTACGCCCAATCTACACCATACAATGCCACAAACGCCCAAACATCCATTCTATATCGTGCTTTCGCTCGTCGGATTATGCACATTTGGAGCGCTAGCAGCTTGCGGATGTGCACAAGCTCATCCAGGCGAATCTAGCGACGCAAACAAACTGCATTTTAGCACCGAGCCGCAAGAAATTCAAATAAAGCCGCGATCTCGATACATTTCTGAACAACAAGACATGATCTTTCGCATCAAAGCCGCACAAGAACAAATGCGCATTCCAGTTCAACCGCTCCAGCGCGAATTCTACGGCGACGAAGCAGAATTGCGACAATCGTTTTCTATCGGCGATACGCGCGATGGCTATCTCATCAACGGCAAACCCGTCCCATCGCCTAGCCTTTTGATTCGCCAGCTCCCCGTCCAATACGAACGCGGCATTGCCTACGGCACAGCTGAGCTCATCAAACTCCTCACCGATACCGCCGAAGCCATGCAAAAAAAATACCCCAAAACGCAGCTAGAACTGGGCAATCTCGGACTGCGAGAAGGCGGAGATATTCCCTACTCCATCAGCCATAACTCGGGGCGCGATGCCGATGTCGCCTTCTACCTCACCGATGCCAAAGGAAACTCCGCTCGGCTCAATAACATGTATAAAATTAATCGAAATCTAAAAACTACTGTATATAATTCTATTTATACATTCGATCTCGAAAAAAACACAACACTCATCGAAACGCTCCTCTCGCATCCGTCGATCGACATCCAATTCATCTTCGTCGCCAAACACTTGCGCCTTGCGCTATCGCGCGAACTCAATCGCCGACACGGCCCCAATTCGGCAACGCCAAACCCCGACCTTCTCGATCGATTCGAACAAACGATCTACAACGAATCGTCTCATGACGATCACTTCCACGTCCGCATCTATTGCTCCGACAAAGACATTTGCGCCGGCTGTATCGACCGTTCGATCCTCCATCCTTGGCACGAAGATCCACTCCCAAAAATAGAAAAATGCGCCCACGATCACATCGCCACATTACGCCATAAAAAGAGCTCACCAGTGCAAAAAGCTGCCGCCATTCAAAGACTTGCGCTCATGGGCTTGGCGACAACCCATTCCGCCCCAATCGTCGCCGCGCTCAAATCCGACGATGCCATCGTGCGCCGTTCTGCCGCCACCGCTATCGCCTCTGTCGGCAAATCCGCCCTGCCAGCACTCGCCAAACGACTCCCGCACGAAACCGACGAAGACGTCCGACTGGCCATGTTCCGCACGCTCACGGCGTTCGACACGACCGCTACGCGAAACATCGTCCACGGCGAACTCAATTCGCCAGATATCGAAAAAGACGTTAAAATCATTCCGCTCATCGCCAACTATATCGTACATTATCCGACACAAGGCGACCTCGCTCCGCTCTGGGCGGCTATCGAAATAGCCCCAAAAACCGACGCTTATGCGCCGCTCATGCGCGCGCTCGAAGTCGTTTCTGCACAGTCGTTTACTAATGCCGAAACATCGGCATACGACTTCGATCGCGCGCGAACGTGGGTCGAACAAAACCAATCGAAGACGCGACAAGCATGGCTCGTCGATGGATTCCAAGCGGCAGGCTTTGCCGTCAAAGACTTTTCAAACGCCAGTATTCCCACATTGCTCGATGCCATCGATGGCCCCTTTGCGATTAGCATCAATGCACAACTCGCACTTAAATCGCTCTCTAAACTCCATCAAGACTCGCTATCTTGGTCTACGAGCGATGCCCGTTGGCACTACACGCGTTATTTTAAGCGACGAGCCAAAAAGTATCATATTGATTTGTCGGATCGCGATGAACACGGAAACAAGCTATAGCAAGCATCTAAGCCCCAAAAACGAGGCGTATGCGCGAAGTGAAACGAGCACATAGCCGAGACGCGGGCGTATTGAGCCCAACGGGCGAAATAGCCCAAAAACGAGGCGTATGCGCGAAGTGAAACGAGCACATAGCCGAGACGCGGGCGTATTGAGCCCAACGGGCGAAATAGCCCAAAAACGAGGCGTATGCGCGAAGTGAAACGAGCACA
>SFMP01000223.1 GCA_004554395.1 Myxococcales bacterium
AAAATGATCGAACGCTTCTCGATGGCGTAATTCACTTGATTATCTAATGTATCGGTTCGCGCCCTGAATGAATAGACAACGGGCGGTGTTTTATCGTCGGACAAGAATGTTTTATAGCTATTATCTTTTTTCCAACCTTCGAAAACTTCGAAATCTTGGATGTAGTCGTAGCCTTCGACTGTTTTTGGCTTATAGCAACCATCTTCGGCCGAGAGATGACAAACCATATCTTGAGCTGCGCAATCTTTCGACAGCCATGCGCCGTTTGAGCACGATTTGAGGACGCTTTCACTGCATATTTTATCGCCATCTGTGCAATCGTTTTTTTTGCAACTCGACGTATCGAACTTGCATGTCGCTGGATTGCATTTGAGCAAGCCTTCGAAGCCTTCGCCCTTGATCGTAGCGCACGTTGCGTTGCTTGGCAAAATATCGGAATCGCAATCTTCGCCAGCAGCCGTATCGATGTTGCCATTGCCGCAAAGCGACTCGCAGTCGGCTTTTGTTGCCGAGCACGCTTGCGTTTTATCGCATTGCCTTACCGTTTTGTATTCTCCCGTCGATGCGTCGCATTTTTGGAGCCCGTTGTCGACGCAACGATAGGCTTGTGTCGTGCATGCGGCTTGGGGTTCGACGCAAGCGGCGCCATTTGCCGTCGTATGGCATTGTTGTGGCGAATCGCACGGTTGAGAGACGGAAAAAGCGCCATTTTTGCATGTTTCGACGACGTCGCTTCCGTTGCGCGTTGCGCAACGCGTATCGCCATCGGTACATGCCGCTGCGCACTCGCCCAACGCCGTGCAAACGAGCGCACCGACGCATGATTTATTATGCCATCGCCCGCCAGAGCACTCGCGGTAGCCGTCGCCGACGCATTCTTTTGCACCGTTGGTGCATTCGGCAGTTTTGGCGCAGTCGAGAGTAGAACTATCGCAAGCCTGCCCTTGCGGGCACTTTTTGAGCGATTGAAATGCGCCATCGACGCAGATATCGAGGTCGTTATTGTTGCATCGCTTTGTGCCATCGGTGCATTCGGGCGGAACGACGCATTTGAATGAACCGGGATCGCAACGCTCGGGGGCTTCGCACTCCGTATAGATGATGTAGCCGTGATTGACGCATTTTTCGACGTTTCCGTCGTGGCAACGTAGAGCGCCGTCTTCGCAGGCTTCTTCCATACATTGCCCAGAATTGCACGTGTGCCCCGTCGTGCAGGTCTCTTTGACCTCGAAATGCATATCGTTGCCGCACCTGAGCACCGATTTGTTATCGGGGCTACATTTCGTGGATCCGATAGCGCACAAAAGCTCGGATTCCGTTTTGCACAAGCCGTCTTGGCAAGTGAGCAAGGGATCTTTGCACGAGCCATCGGGCAAGCACATGATCCGACAGACGCCGTCATCCTGACAGACCTCACCAGAGAGGCACTGGTTATTGCACTTATCGACGATGTCGGCGACGCTACACGCCGAAGTGCCCATAGCCAAGAACGCCAAGATGCCGACGATGCCGGCGCTCATTTGGCGATTGCCTCTCGAACCCAAAAAACTGCAAGAAAGATGACGTTTCATCTGCATGCCCTCCTCCCGTCAAAGGCACAGAGGATCTACCGAGTTTTTATTACAAAAATCTACACAGAAATGAAACAATTTGCATAGATTTCTTCGGTCAATCACCGACGATTGGGCGATTGACCGAGAAATCGTCAATCTCGGCGTCGTCTTCTCTGCCATTGAGCGGCGGCTAGCACGCCCAATCCGAGTATCCAAGCCCAAGGTCCTGTTGCGCGTCGGTTTGGCGCCGCCGAACAACTTTCTTCGTAGACTTGGTTCGAGATTTCGGGGATTTGCTTATTGCAGAGCGGATCGCGCGGGTCACATCCGATGAATTCGTCGCAAACGCCGCCATCGTCGACCATGCCGTTGCAATCGTTATCGATGCCGTCGCAGACTTCGGGCGACGGGATGCATTCTTCGGGTTTATCGTCGCAAACGCCGCCTTCGTCGACCATGCCGTCGCAATCGTTGTCGATGCCGTCGCAGATTTCGGGCGACGGGATGCATTCTTCGGGCTTGGGCTCGGGTTTATCGTCGCAAACGCCGTCTTCGTCGATTTTGCCATCGCAATCGTTGTCGATGCCGTCGCAGATTTCGGGCGACGGGGTGCATTCTTCGGGCTTGGGCTCGGGTTTATCGTCGCAAACGCCGTCTTCGTCGACTTGACCATCGCAATCGTTGTCGATGCCATCGCAGATTTCTTCGCTCGGGACGCACTCGGTTTTGCAGACGTCGTCTTCGTCGACCAAGCCGTCGCAATCGTTGTCAATGCCGTCGCAGATTTCTTCACTCGGGACGCAGCAGACGTTTCCTTCGTCGACTTGAGCGTTGCAGTTGTTATCGATGCCGTCGCAGATTTCGACTTGTCGCGAGCACGATTTGACGAGCGGCCCACCGATTCGGAGCGTCGAATAGTATTGAGGATCAGCCCAGCCGCCTGAATTGCCCCATTCTGGACCTTCGATTTCGTTGAAACCGCTCCCCGTAAAGGCGAAGCATTTGACGCCCGAGGAGAATCGACCGCAAACTTCCATTTTTTTATCGCCGTTGATATCGCCAAGGCGAATCGTGCGGAATTGGTCGGGTTTATTCCAGCCGTTGCCATCGCTAAATGCATCGATCGTATACGACGTGCCAAAGCCTTCGCCGTTCGACAAATAGCAGACGAGGTGCGCATTCGCCCTGACGCAGAGATCGTCTTTGCCGTCGCCACTGATATCGCCATAGGCGAATGTCGAATAGTTGTCGTAATCGGCCCAGCCGCTGGCGTCGGTCAAACCAGGACCACGGAATCCGGGGCCGAATTCTTTGCCCTTCGACAAATGGCAGACGACGCCTTCGCGATCGCGAGCACAGACATCGGCTTTGCCGTCGCCGTTGATATCGGGCATGCGAATCGTCGCATAATATTGTTTGCCATTCCAGCCGTTGACGTCGCTCCAAGCCATGCCCAAGAAATCGGGTTCAAACGACGTGCCCTTCGAAATCCAGCATCGGAAGCCAGCCGAACCGCGAGCACAGACGTCGACTTTGCCATCGCCGTTGACATCGGCGAGTCGTATCGTCGAGAAGTATTCGGGCTTGCCCCATCCCGAGGAATCGGTCATATCGCCGAGGGCAATCGGTTCGCCCCAGCCCGTTCCAGTCGATGGATAACATTTGAAGCCGTCTTTGAATCGGGCGCAGAAATCGTCTTTTCCATCGCCATTGATATCGCCAAAACGAATCGTCGAATAATACTTTTCGTCGTTATAGCCATCGGTATCGGCCATGGGAATCGTCCCCGTCGATGAACCGAATTTATCGCCCTCTGAGAGCCAGCACATGACGCCCACATCGGCACGAGCGCAGAGATCAGCTTTGCCATCGCCGTTGATATCGGCAAATCGAATCGTCGCATAGTTCGAAACATCGCCCCAACCTTGCGGATTGCTCAAATCGATCATCAATTGATGCGTTTTATAGTCGTCGCCTTTAGAAAGCGCGCAATAAACGCCCGAATAACCGCGCGCACAAATATCGGCGCGACCATCGCCGTTGACATCGGTATTTTGCGGGTCGTAGTTCATCGATTGAAATTTGGGTTCGTAATTGGGCTCGCAGACGCCGCCTTCGTCGACTTCGCCATCGCAATCGTTATCGACGCCATCGCAAACTTCGGTCGTCGGAACACACGTCGAAGGACACGTGTTTTTGCCATACCACGTATAGTTGGCGGGATTTGTATGCGTGCCGTATGTGCTCCCCTTGTAGATCATGAAGTGGAGATGGGTGCCCGTCGAGCACCCCGTCGTGCCCATGATGCCGATTTCTTGGCCACAAGCGACTTGAGCCCCGACTGACGAGTTGCCCGAAAACCTCAGCATGTGCAGATACGACGAACGCATGCCGCTTTCATGCGTGAGCGTAATCGAATTGCCGTTTGCGTTATCGCATCCTGGGCACGTACCCGCCGAGGGCGAATACGTACACTGCCCCGTCGAAGTCGTTCGACCCGTGATTTTGCCCTTGGCCGAGGCGACGATGGGGACATTGCGTCCGCATGAAATATCGAGACCACTATGGATATAGCCCGACGATCCGCGCGGGCCATAATTACTCGTAATAGTGCCACAACTGGGCACGGGCCAGATAAAATCTTCGGCGACGGCGGCGCCAGAAAAAAACGTGCATAAGACAAACGACGTGCTTACAACGCATTTAATTCTACTCATACCAAGACTCCTCGAATTTTCTTTGCGCCGGATTCATCACCTGCGCAAAACATCCCGCGAAAAAAAACACACACTTCAATTTTCTTGGAATATTTTACGCGTTTTTCGCTTTGGGTTCAACCGCCAATATCGATACCGACGCACAAAGTGCGAAGAACGCCCTTTTGATTTGCCCAGACATCGGCAAAAACAGTGCGTATGCGCGCAACGCATGTGAGCACATAGCACGGCATTGCGCGTATTGGCACCGCCAATAGCGCAATCGCAAGGGCGTATGCGCGCAAGGGCGTAGCCCGAGCACATAGCCCGCCCCAAAAAGTGGCGCAGCACTAACCGGCTGCCGGCGCCGGTGAATGTCCCGCCGTCGTGAGGTTGTCTTCGAGCAAGACCGCCAAATCGTCTGACTCGCCGATGACCCAAAGGCGGCTGTTGGGGGCGATGACGACATCGGGGTTGGGGTTCATTTCGACGCGCCCGCATGTTTCGATGCCAATGACGAGGCAACGCGTGTTGCGGCCGATGCCCGAGGTGCGCAGCGTTTTGCCCGCAAAGCCCGATTTGGCATGGATGGGAATGCACAAACAGCGCAAATTGGCGGCCGAGCTACGTCGTTCTTGCATTTCGCGCGAATACTGGCGAATGCCGCACATGTGAATTTCTTTGGCTGGGATGTCGTAGGGAGCGCGCGAAAGTGCCGCCAAGTCGGCGGTGCGCCCGATGATGTCGATAGTGTCGCCGATGCGCAAGATTTCTTGCCCCACGGGAATGTTGACATCGGGGTCTTCGACGCGCTCGATGCGGATGATGAACAAATTGTGTTCGGCGCGCAAATTGAGGTCGATGAGCGATTTATCGCGGAATGGCGACGACTCGTCGATTTTGTAGGTGCCGACCGAGAAATCCGACGAGAACAAGTTGACGGCGGGCAATTCGGTGAGCGAATCGAGCGATTCGGCATCGTCGACTTGCGTGCTGTTTTCTTGTTCGCTGAGCTCGACTTCGTTGTAATTGAGCAAGAATTGACGCTCTAGGCGAACGTAATTCATGAAGACGAGTTCGAATCGCACGACGAATATGAGCAACGCAGTGCCCACAATGGCATCGACCCACAAGGGGAACGGCGAACCCATGTAGAGCGCAAATGCGATAAAGCCCGCCGCCACGACGACGCGCAAGATTTGCAAAGTGAGAAGAATGTTTTCGCTGCCGCCTCGGAGCAGGACGATCATGAAGGCGCGGTTGAGCTTGTCGCGACGCAAGATGAGGGCGCTCAAGAACGGCGTCATCGCGATGAGCGTCACGACCATACACGCCACCTGGCTGATAAACGCCGCATCGACATCATCCCAGTGTTTGGCAATGAAATCGCGCAAGTTCGGGTCGACAAAGCCGTGCATAAACGTCACGACGCCGAGCAATAACATCGATAATATAAACGTTTCGGCGACAAAGTGCTTGATCATGACCGAGCGGCGGCTTGGCCCCTTGCCCTCCGACTCGCGCTCGCCCTCGATGCGATATTTCAACCGTTCGGGCAACAATTTCGACACAGGACCGACGAGCTTTTCGCTAAACCGCATGACATAAGGCGTCGTAATCATCGTTATCGCGCTGATCGTAATGACGATGGGATAGGTAAATTCGTCGAGCACGGCGAGCGAGACGCCGAGTTTTGCAATGATGAAAGAAAATTCGCCAATTTGGCCAAAACACGCACCTGCATTCAAGGCGTCGTGCAAACTCTTGCCCGACACAAAGACGCCAATGGTGCCCAAAATCGGGTTGAAGAGCAACTCGATGCCAAGAAGCAACAAAAGCGTCGGCCAATGCTCGAGAATCGAACTCGGCACCACCATCATGCCAACCGACACGAAAAAGATGGCGCCAAACAAATTCTTTATCGGCGTCATGAGATGCTCGATGCGCTGCGCCTCGGTTGTGGCCCCCAAAATCGAACCGATCGTAAACGCCCCAAGCGCCGTCGAAAGATTCGAACGCTCCGCGAGCATGACCATCCCAAGGCATAGCGCGAGCGATATCGTCATGATGATTTCGTCGTCGAGGTATTTCTTGAGCTTGCGCAACAACGTCGGAACGAGGAAAATTCCGCCAACAAACCAAAGCACGAGGAAAAATACAACGCGCATCGAAGTTGTCGAAATTTTCTGCACCAGCTGGCCGCCATCGCCGCTACTGCCACTAATCGCAATCGTCGACAAAATGACCATCAGCAAGATGCCCACGATATCTTCCATGATTTCGACGCCATAGACGATATTCGTAAAGTGCTTGCCCTTGAGATTGAGCTCTTCAAACGCCTTGACGATGACCATCGTCGACGAAATGCACAAAATACCGCCCATAAAAATCGACGTATTGAGCGACCAATCGAGGAAATGCCCCACGCCAATCGTCGCCGCCATCATGCCAAAAACGATAAACGCTACCGTAATACTGCCCGATTTGCCCACCTTCATCAGGCTCTTAAAATTGAACTCCAGCCCCAGGGCAAACAGCAGGAAAATGACGCCAATTTCACTCCACGTTTCGATGTTTTGCATGTCGTGCACGTTGGGCAGCAACGACACATGCGGACCCGTCAAAACGCCAGCAATAATATACCCAAGCAAAATCGGCAGCTTGAACTTTCTGCACACGACAGAAGTTATACCGGCCGCAATGAGAATCAAAGCGAGGTCGGTAATCAAAGGATACTCATGCATAATCGTCGTTATATTTCAGAAACAATCTAAGAAAATGCGATAAAAAATAACTCGAACGAAATTTACCGCAACGCCGCGCGGCTCACAAAAAACCGCGCCGCAACATAATACGATAAAATCGCCATTTTATTCCCATACTTTTCGCCAACTTTTCGCCAACTTTTCGCCTACGATTCGACATTTTATCACTTCTGTTTCGGTTTTATCTCCTGCTTTTGGCTACGGCTATTGGCTGCGCCAATACGCCTTCGCCGTGCGCCTATTTCTGCGAAATACGGCGCACCGCTGGGCTATGTGCTCGCTTTGCTGCGCGCATACGCCCAGCCCCTAGTCGCCGCCAGCCGGCGGCGACTTCTCGCTACGGCTATTGGCTGCGCCAATACGCCTTCGCCAAGCCCCCTAGTCGCCGCCAGCCGGCGGCGACTTCTCGCTACGGCTATTGGCTGCGCCAATACGCCTTCGCCGTGCGCCTATTTCTGCGAAATACGGCGCACCGCTGGGCTATGTGCTCGCTTCGCTGCGCGCATACGCCCAGCCAATTCCCCCCCACGCCCCAATCGACGCGCTAAAGAAATACATCACCACCTACGCAAAAAAAGCATATCTATTTCACGCCATCGATCGTAAAACATACGCGCCGTTTGCACGCGTCTCGTCGCATGCATCACCCATCATCGCAAAAAGGAGCAAATCCATGATCAAGATTTTCTGCGGCAATATCGTCCATGCGCCAAAATTCGGCGAACTCGAAATCATCGAACACGGCTATATCGCCCTCAAAGACGGCGTCATTGCCTATATTGGGCAGGAAATGCCCACCGATTGGGCTGTATACGAATTCAATTACTTCTACGATCGACTCATCATGCCGTCGTTCTGCGACATGCACTTGCACGCCCCACAATACCCCATGCTCGGCATGGGCATGGACTTGCCCCTACTCGATTGGCTCAATACCTATACATTCAAAACCGAAGCCCGCTTCTGCGATACCGAATACGCCCGCGAAGTCTACGCAAAACTCGCTCAGGAACTCATCGATAACGGCACGACGCGCGTCGTCACCTTCGGATCTATCCATACCGATTCCACGCTCATCCTCATGGAGGAATTCGAGAACGCCGGCATCACAGGCTACGTCGGTAAAGTCAATATGGACCGAAACGGCGGCACTAACCTCGAAGAAACGACCGAAGAATCGATCCGAGAAACCGAACGATGGCTCGAACGATGCGCCGATTTCAAATACATTAAACCTATCCTAACGCCACGATTCACGCCGTCGTGCACAAACGAACTCATGAGCGCCCTCGGGAAACTGGCTAAAACCCACGATCTTCGCGTCCAATCCCACCTTTCGGAAAACACCTCCGAAATTGCGTGGGTCGGCGACCTGCACCCCGATTGCAAACAGTATTGGGAAACTTACGATAAATACGGTCTCTGGAAATCTCATACCGTCATGGCCCATTGCGTCCACTCCGATAAGCGCGAACGCGATGCCATCAAAGCCAATGACGTCGTCGTCGCACACTGCCCCGCCTCGAACGTCAATCTCGTCAGCGGCGTCGCCCCCATCCGCACCATGCTCGACGAAGGCTTATGGGTCACGCTCGGCAGCGATATCGCCGGCGGCGACGTTCTGTCCATGCTCGGCGTCATCACCGAAGCGATCAAAAGCTCCAAAATCAAACGCATCGAATCGAATTGGACGAAAGATTTCTTGTCGGTCGCCGAAGCCTTCTACCTCGGCACGACTGCCGGCGCAAAATACTTCGGCGGCGGAGACGGCTTCGCCATCGGCGACAAATTCCATGCCGTCGTCATCAAAGACAGCGACGCCATCGATGTCAAACAGCTATCGATCCGCGAACGCTTCGAACGCGCCATCTATCGCACAAAAGAACAAGATATCATCGCCGTCTACAGCGACGGTCGTAGAGTTAAATAGTTTTTCTTTTTATTTTTTTCTTTTTTTGTGGGGGGACCAGTCCCCCCACGCCCCCCCGCCAAGAGCGATTGACTCATGGCTACGCCATGAGCGCAATCGCTCTTGGCTGTATGGGATGGAGTATTGGGCGGGGGGGGAGTGTGTGAAATCGTAGAATTGGGCAATATGAACGCCGACGAAATCAAATCCAAATTGCGAGTTTTATATAAGTCTTGTCGAATTTGCCCAAAGTCGTGTGGCGTCGATCGAAGCGCGTTGTGTGGCGCGTGTGGCATAGATGCGAAGCCGAGGATATATCAGAACTTTGTACACCTAGGCGAGGAATGTAGTATCGTTCCGGCATTAGTCATCAATATGTGTGGTTGTAATTTATCGTGCCCGACGTGCCCAGAGCGGCATCGATGGAACAATTGTTTGCCGATTGAAGATGCGACGTCGTATGCCGAAGCTATTGCACGATTTATTGAAAAGCATGGCAATATCCAATCGATCGAATGGATCGGTGGCGAGCCTTCGTTACAAGTCGGATTTGCAATAGAGACATCGTGGAAATTGCGAGAAATACTCGGCACTGTGCCGACGATATATTTGAATTCAAATATGTATTTTTCGCCCACCTTGCTCCCCATCTTATGCTCCGACGAGGCGCCGTCGATCGACGCATTTGTCTACGATCTCAAGTGTACTGCGCCGTGTAGTCGTACGATAACGGGCGCAAAAGATTACTACGAAATCGTCACGCACAATATCGAAGTGGCGACGAATCTGCGCCCGCATGCTCCTCATATCTTGCGCCACCTCGTCATGCCTGGGCACCTCGATTGTTGCACAAATCCCATCTTATCGTGGTGCAAAGAGCACATACCCAACGTCTGCATCAACCTCATGACGACGTTTCACGATTTTCGCCCCAATGGCGATGGTCCGCTATTTCTGAGCGATGCCGAAAAGCACAAAGCTATCGATATGATTCAAACATCGGGAATCGCAACTTATTTCATCGACGGGCAAAGCGTTTGAAACGCCATAAACGACATTCCCCCACTTCTATTGGAAGAGGGGGAAATGTTGCAACGTCGAATATCGACATTCATCGAACGCCCGTTGGGGCGTTCGATGCGAAGTGTGAATTAGAAAGCCGTCCAGGTGATATTGTCGATGACGACCTGTCTTTCTGTCGTATTTGTAATTTCAACCTTGACTGGTCCTGATTTATTCTGATCGTTACATTCTAATTGATACGTTTTGTACTCTTTTGCTTCCTTTGTACTTTCGCTAATTTCGAGCGTACCACACTCTTTGTCGTCAACTAGAAGTTTTACAACTCTTTTATCAGTGTTTGAATAACCACGTTTAACATCAACCGAAATGGAGCCTACACCA
>SFMP01000224.1 GCA_004554395.1 Myxococcales bacterium
CGCGCATACGGCGCCTCTTTGGCGTGCTATGCGCTTTGCGCATACGCCCGCTGTAGCCGCCTATGTGCTCGCCGCTGTCGCGGCTTGCGCGCATACGGCGCCTCTTTGGCGTGCTATGCGCTTTGCGCATACGCCCGCTGTAGCCGCCTATGTGCTCGCCGCTGTCGCGGCTTGCGCGCATACGGCGTTTTTTGGGATCGATACGATTATATAGCGACATCACAACTATGAAAGAACTCGTCATTCTCGGAACGGCTGCTCAAGTCCCTACGCGCGATCGCAATCACAACGGCTATTTTTTGCGCTGGGAAACCGAGGGCATTCTCTTCGATCCGGGCGAAGGAACACAACGCCAAATGACTTATGCCGACGTTCGAGCGTCGGCGATTCAGCACATTGCCCTTACCCATTTCCACGGCGACCATTGCTTGGGCTTTCCCGGCGTCATTCAGCGCATCAATCTCGATAAAGCTCAAGGCCCCGTCGACGTCTATTATCCATCGTCGGGGCAGTGCTGCATCAATCACATGTTCAATACGTCGCTCTATCAAAAAAACGTCGA
Source organism: Myxococcales bacterium (assembly GCA_004554395.1). Classification (GTDB taxonomy): domain Bacteria; phylum Myxococcota_A; class Bradymonadia; order UBA4248; family UBA4248; genus UBA4248. Next base: position 563 of record SFMP01000224.1, read on the forward strand.
ATTCTGCGAGCATCCCGTCGAATCATCCGACGCCCTCGTCGAACTCTATCGCAGCGATGCCCTCGTCATTTCGTGCGCTCCCCTCGATCATCGCGTCCAATGCCAAGGCTATCGAATCGAAGAACCCGAGTCGCATACGATTTTGCCTCAAAAACTCGCCGAATTTGGTTTGCGCTTGGGCCCAGTGGTCGGCGACCTCAAGAAGCATGGCGAGCTAGTGCTCGACGACGGCAGAAAGATAACGCTCGCCGATGTGAGCGTCGTGCGACCTGGGCAAAGCTATGCCCATATCATGGATACGCGACCGTGCGAAAACGCCATCAAACTCGCCAAAGGCGTCGATATCGTCTTGTGCGAAGCGACATACCTCGAAACAGAAGCACAACAGGCAAACGAATACATGCACATGACCGCGCGACAAGCCGCCATACTCGCGCGCGACGCCGGCGCCAAGCAACTCATTCTCACGCATTTTTCGCAGCGATACATGTCGCTCAACGAGCATTTGGCGCAGGCGCGCGAAGTCTTTCCCAATACGCGCGTCGCGCGCGATCTCGATGTCTTTGCCTTCCCAAAACGAACGCGATCGTCGGAGAACAGCTCAACATCGCACTGAAAAAAATCGTACGTTTCGAAAAAAAATATGTTGACATATCGGTTCGAAAAGCGCATATAGCCGCCGTTCGCCAGATAGGCGAATGGCAGAGTGTTGCGGGATGGAGCAGTCTGGTAGCTCGTCGGGCTCATAACCCGAAGGTCATAGGTTCGAATCCTGTTCCCGCTACTTTTTCACTCGGCGCGTTTATTGCGGGATGGAGCAGTCTGGTAGCTCGTCGGGCTCATAACCCGAAGGTCATAGGTTCGAATCCTGTTCCCGCTATTATAAAGCCCTTATGCATTGCATAAGGGCTTTTTTTTGTGCCCGCACCAACAATCCCCCTCCCCGTTGGGGAGGGGGATTGTTGGGATGGTTGACGCCGTAGGCGGCTACCGGGGGATCGGAATGCACATCTAAAATGAACCCCGTAGGGGTTTCCGAACATAAGTTCAGGATGGGCAATCAAAAATCGTTGAAAATGGGGGATAGCTGCACAGCGCAGCCGTATTGCCCGGCAGGGCAATAGGCGGAGCTCAATGACGTGCGCGTATTGCCCGCAGGGCAATAGCGCACGCGCGTAGCCGTATTGCCCAGCAGGGCAATAGGCGGAGCCCAATGACGTGCGCGTATTGCCCACAGGGCAATAGCGCACGCGCGTAGCCGTATTGCCCGCAGGGCAATAGGCGGAGCCGAGCCCGTATCGGCGCATGCCGATAGGGCGCGCACCGAGAAAGAAAAGGTTATGGCGTGAGTAGGAACGTCATCCATTCGCGTTCGAGTGTGCGCATCGTGCGCTCTTCGTCGGGTTCGGCGTGGTCGTGGCCGAGGAGGTGGAGCGTGGAGTGAATGACGAGGAAAGTGAGCTCGTCGAGGAGCGACCAGGTGTCGGTGAGTGGGGCGGGGCCGGTTTCGTCGAGGCGCGTTTTGTGGTGGCACGAATCGACGTAGCGCGTGGCCGTGTCGACGCTGATGACGATGTCGCCCAGTGGCAGTGTTGGCGCGACTTCGGGGGGCTCGCCTTCGCGCATGGGGAACGAGAGCACGTCGGTTGGGGCGTCGACGCCGCGCCAAGTTTTGTTGAGTTCGTGGATTTCGTCGTCGGTGGTCAGGACGATGCTCACTTCGCTGTTTGCTTGCCCGATGTGTGCATAGAGGCGCTCGATGCGGTCGTGGAGGTCGGCGAGTGGGAGGTCGACGTCGGAGGCATTGTAGATGGCATGTCGGCCGCCGATTTCGGCGCGTATCGAATGTTCTTCGTTGTCGGTGGTGTTGTTTGTAGATAATTCTTCGTTCATGTTTGTTTTTTGAATCATATTAAAAGCCCACCGCGGCGGGCGGTGAGCCATGATGTGTTGTTGCGCGATTCTGCGCGATATGACGCGTTTTTGCGCGATATGACGCGTTTTTGCGCGATATGACGCGTTTTTGCGCGATGATTAAGGGATATCGATTTGTACGGCGTAAGTTTTTGCGCCATCGATGCCTTTGATTTCGATGGGGGCGTATTCGCCGATGAGCTCGACGGTGTTGCCGACGCCCGGGTTTGCCTTGGCCAGGCTGATGTGGACGGTTGCTTTCGACGATGTGCCCGAGTCGGCGGCCATGACGAGGCGATATTGAATCGTATTGCGCGTGCCGCGGCGCAGGTGCTGGGTGACGTCGAATGACTGCGATGCCATGCCTTGCGGAATCGTCTTGACCATGACACCGTTGATGATGACTTCGACGTTGTAGCCCAAGAGCCCTGGGGCGTTGAATAAAGCCAGCATGTAGGTGGGCTTTTCGGGGTTGGGGAGCGTCGGCGTGGCGACGGCGATTTGCGGTTGCCCGGCTCGTGCTGTTTGCGTCGTTTGCGTCGTTAGTTGCCCGATTTGGCCGACGACTTGCGCGGGTTGTGCTGGCGATGGCGCGACGCGCCCCGTCGTTCTGGGCGTTTGTTCGACGACTTTGTATTGTGGCGCCGTTATCGAAATGTTGCCTGCGGCGTCGAACGCGACCGAAACATCGGTAAACGTTTGGTTTTTCGTTCCCGATATTTCGACGCCATTGAGAAAGACTTGGTTTTGAGCGAGTGCCAGGCTAGGCACTGCGAATCCAAGCGCACCCGAAAGTGCGAGCGATAGAAGGGTAAAAGCGCGTGCATCGTGTTTCATCGAGTTACTCCCATCCGTCGAAGATTTCTTCGCCATAGACGTTGTTTTCGTCTTTGTCGTGGCTCGCATACCAAACTTGGGCGAAGAAGGGGTTGTGTTTTGCGATTTCGTCGCTTATCCATGGGGTGGGTAGGCATTCTGGGCACCAGTGCCCGCCCATGAGAATGAGATTGGGCGACGCCATAAATTCGTGACCAGCGTGGCATTGCCACTTGATGGGCGTTGCGAGGTCGCCGCATTCGATTCGTTCGGTTAGGCATTTTCCGCCACGAAATTCGGCTGCCGACTGCATATCGTGAATATCGAGCGATTCGATGGGCTTATCTTCGTCGAAACCGTGATCGAGTCGCATCGGCGTTTTCGTCGGCGGTGTGACGTCGAAATGCGCCCAATCGGGGATCGAACGGTATGCCTCGATCGATCCATAATACGACGTAATGCGGTTGACGTCGTTCGTTTCGATCCAGTTTTGCGTGCCGAATCGCGGGGCAAAGGCGAGTTTTTTCATCGCTTGCTTGATGAAGATGGCGGGGCATATTTTGGCGAGTTTGTAGATTTTCGGAACCGATTGACCCATTTTGTCGAAGTAGTCGCGGATGGGGGTATTGGCTCGGAAGTGGAGATAATTTTCGAGCACGTCGGAATCTTCGTACCAATGGCCGTGAAAATTCTTCAAGACAAACCAGTTTGTATCGAATATTTTTTCGGGTTTTGGGCAAGAAATCGTATCGAGTAAGAGCGATTCGAATTCGTAGTTCGAGAGTCGATAGGCGTCGCCGCTGCCGATATTGTAGAAGTGGTTCCAGAAATCTTCGGGAACGGAATCTTCGCAGACATTGGCGAGTACGCGTCCGCTATCTTCGATAGTAGCCCATTCGAGGACGCCTTGGATGGGGACGTGGAACATGATGGGGTCGTAGTTTCGCAAGATGGCGGGGTAGAGAATGCCCGATTGTCGTAGGCTGACCCAGTGTTTGATGCCCGATTCGACGAACATGCGTTCGGCGACAGTTTTTGAGATGGCGTAGTGGTCGTAGATGCTGATTTGGATGGGGTCGCCAGTGCGCCCCCAATGGACAGGGGCATTGCGCGGCCCCAATTGGGCGACGGAACCGATATAGACGACGCGGGGTTGGGCGTCGGCGGGCTGCGCCAAGACGGCTTTGATGATGTGTTCTGCTGCCGTGATATTGACGCGTCGCGTGCTCTTTGGCTTGTAGTCGGCCCCAGGCGAAACCATGCCTCCGACGTGCAAGACGTAATCGGATCCCGTGACGCCGTCGAGAACGTCTTCGTATCGCGTTAGATCGCCCCATACGACGCGGATTTTTCCTTCGTAAGGTGCGAGTTTCTTTTTGTTGATTTCACTCGGGCGTGCCAAAACGACGAGGTTAAAATGGTCGAGTCGTTTGGTGATTTCTTGCAAGCCAGCCGTGCCCATGACGCCCGTGGCGCCCGTCATGAAAATCGTCTTCTTCGTGTTCGATGTCGTCATGTCTCTTCTTTTTGATAAAAAACAAAGCGTTAGTGTATTGGATACAATTCAACCCAAAACGCAAAAAACCGCATAAAAACTATGGGTGTGTATTTTATACATCAAAAATGTGAGAACTGCGAATTTTAGACTTCAGAGGGTGCGGGGGGATTTGCCTGTGCCCGCGTCTGCGTCTGACTCTGCGCCGCTTGGTTCGTCTTTTGAGTCGTTTTTGGGTGCGGTAAACGGCGATTCAGCGACGGCGTTATAGGCGTCGGCGGTTCGATAGACGGCGCTTTGATCGAGGTAGATGCCGGCTTCGGGGATGTATTTGTCGATTTTATCGCGTGCCATGGCGAAGACGCACATGATGACGTAGATGCCGATGGCCGATTCGATAATGCCCAAAGTCATGCCCAAGACGTGATCGGTCTTTTCGGCGGGCTTGATGCCTTTGATGAGCGTGTGGCGGAGAAAGACGCCGACGAGCGAAACGGCGATGAAGATGAAGGCGGCGCATGTCGACGTGAGTACGACGCGCATGCGAGCCCCGGGCATGGTGATGTCGGCCTCATCGGCAAGGACGTGTTCGGCGATTTGGGCCATTGGCGTCGAAAACAAGACGACGCAGACGATGGCTAGCAACCCGAACAGTTGGCGAGCAAACCCTTTGCGATAGCCAAACACAGCCCATACGAAGACGATGACGAGTGCCGCAATGTCGATCGCCATACGCTATTCCTCTGGAACAAGGGCGATGCGCAAGGCGTCGACTTTTTCGTCGACGACGATGCTCTGTGTTTCGTAGCCCATGGCCGAAACGACGATGCGCGGGTGGTTTTTCGTCGACGTCGTGCGCACGCGGCACGTGCCGTCTTTGCATTGCCCGAGGGCGTTCAAGAAGCCAACGCGAGCATTCGAAGGGCTATATTGGAGCTTGAACGTGAATAGTTCGAGCTCGTCGGGGGCGGCGTTGGCCTTTGGCTCTGCCTTCTTCGATTGACCGTTGCGGCTCCTGTGTTTTCGCTTTTTGCTCGATTTCGAAGATTTATCTTCGTCGTGAACGGCATCGGCATAGCGATCGTCGAATTCGGTTGGGAGCTTTTCGATTTCTTTCTTCGACAAAATCCCAAACCCAATCGAGATGAGGGCCGATTGGGCGAGTTCATCGGTCGCAATATCGGTGAAAAAACCTAGGTTTTGTTTTTCGATCTTCTGCTTAATCGTTTCGGCCGCCGTTATTTGCGTATCGCTGATATACGATTGCGCCGTATCGCTCGGATCATCTTCGAAGAACAACGTCGCCCCAAAGGCGATGGCGATGAAAGCGAAGACGATGGCGATGATGACGCCGACGCGGAAATACTCCTTTTTTTGAACGGCGGAGGTGAGTGCGTATTGGCTCTCGAGGAGTTCTCGGTGTTCGGCGGCGGCAATGGCTAGGGGCGAAACTTCGGGTTCGTGCTCTTGGGGCATGGCATAGATGCCCTTGAGCCTGACGTTGTGCATGGCTTCGGCATAAGCCTGCGGGATCGCTCCCGAATGCGATTCGTTATCGTCGGTATTGAATGCATTTTCTGCGTCATCGTCGCCATGAGTTCGACAATTCTGCAACTCTGGGCACAATTCAGCGTCTTGCCAATGTTCCAAGACGTCGATGACGTCTTGCGCCGAGGCGAATCGATCTTGGGGTTGTTTTTCGAGGAGTTTGAAAATCGTCGCCTCGAGATTGGGATATTGATCGAAAGCCGCGCCCAAGCTCTTTGGCGTCATGAAGAGGTGTTTGGCAACTGTGACGTGAATCGTATCGCCATCGAATGGGGCAACGCCCGTGAGCATTTCGTAGGCGATGCACCCCATCGAATAGAGGTCGGCCGATGGCGTGATGATTTCGTTTTTGAACTGCTCAGGCGCCATATATCGCGGCGTTCCCGCCATATTGTCGCTTTTCGATGCTTCGCTCGAGGCGCCCGATTCTTCGTCGTCTTCGGATATGATCTTGGCGACGCCAAAGTCGAGCACCTTGACGAAGTAGCCGGGGAACCCGATGCGATCGCAGAGCATGATATTGGCGGGTTTGAGATCGCGATGGACAAACCCATAGGAATGCGCTTCGACGAGCGATTGGAAGACTTGAATGAGGATTTGAACCGTGACTTCGGGCGTGAGCGCATGCGTTTCGTCGAGCAAATCTTTGAGTTGTTTGCCCGAGACGAATTCCATCGCGATATAGGGCAAGCCTTGGGGCGTTTGGCCTATGTCGTAGAAGAAGACGGTATTGGGCGCGTGTAGATGCCGCAATATCTGGCTCTCGCGTTCAAACCGCGTGATCATGTCTTGCGTACATTCGCCCTCGGCGCTCAAAACTTTGATGGCGACTTCGCGGTCGAGATTGAGATCGGTCGCTCTGAAAACGGTACCACACCCACCGCGCCCGACGATTTCTGTCAGCTCGTATCGATCGTCGAGGATATCGCCTGTTTTTACTGTTTCGACTACACTCATCTCGTTGCACGTCGCTATCTAAACGCTACAATATCGCTTTGTATGTCGAATCCGCCACAAAGCGGCACACACCAAAAGCGCTGAGGCGCGTTTTATCCCAATATGCAAATGAATGCAAGATTGCGACGATAGCCGTATCTATTATATAATGCCCACCCATCGCCCCCCATCGGCGACTCGCGCACAATGGCTACACAGTGATACATATTGTGTAAGATATTGGCTTACATGGTGGTTCGATGTATGCTCGTGTGGTGTCAATCTATGATAGTTATGTGGGATATCGTCATACATTGTGTATCGTTGTAAGTCTAAAAGATGAATAAAAATTTTTGATTACGTGTTGATTTTAAATTTCGTTCACATAGCATGAGCTCATGTGGCTCTGGTCATCAAACCAAGCCTTTGGGCATTTGGGTTGCCCAAGTTTAATCATTCTGTTTTTCTTGAGAGAGGACAAAATGCGGAAGAAATTGTTTTTAGCGTTGATAGCATTGACGGCTTGTTGTGGATATGGTTGTGCCGAAGACGAAGGTGGTGCGACGTGCACCGATGGGGAACGCCGGTGTTATGGCGAGCATAGCCAAGTGTGCAAAGACGGCGCATATACGACAGAGAAGTGCACAATGGGGTGCGATGCAGTATCGGGGAAATGCAACACTAGCCCAGCCACGCCGGAGATTTGCGACGATGGCAAATTCCAATGCGCCGATGGCAAACTCGAGAAATGTGTAAGCAATGCATGGGTAAAACAAGAAGAATGCCCCGCCGACCGTTGCGACGCAACGGCGGGTAAATGCAATCCTGCCGCCGATAAAGTCTGCGACGATGGCAAATTCCAATGCGCCGATGGCAAATTGAATAAATGTGTAAGCAATGCATGGGTAAAACAAGAAGAATGCCCCGCCGACCGTTGCGACGCAACGGCGGGTAAATGCAATCCTGCCG
>SFMP01000027.1 GCA_004554395.1 Myxococcales bacterium
GGCGAAAAGGTTACTGTAAATCAGTGCAAAATCCTAGAGGCTTTGCCCCACAATCCGCATGCTACCCAAGCGGAGCTGGCGGTTATTGTGGGAATAACGAGAAAGAGCATTATAGCGAACATGAAGCGTCTTCAGGATCAGGGGCTGATACGGCGAAAAGGATCCGACAAAAATGGATTATGGCTAGTGGATGCAACAGAATGGCAAGTGTTGCCGTAATTGCAGTTATTGATCTAATGATGATCGTATCGGCGCAATGAATCTGTTTTGAATTATTTCCCCCCGCCCCCGATTAGCATGCCATTGGCATGGGACTCCATCTAAAACTCAGCCTTTATCGATTTCGATTTATCGACAAAGACTTCGCTGTTTGCCTTCTTCGACCATTGGTATTGGGAATCGCGAACTTTGACGAGTTTGTATAGAACGACGCTATATTTTGGAACGTCGATCGAGATCGATCCGCCCTTCGATCTCGGTGCTTTTTCGGGATTCCAATTGCCGAGTTCGGCGATCGATCCGGTCACGGCGTATGTCAAACCATCGTCAGGAATATCGAAACTGAGCGACACGGGTGCATCGTCGAGCGGTTGACGGCCTTTTTTGAAAAATATCGATACCGATTTCGGTGCGACGTCGATCTCGCCTTCGCGATGTGTATGATCTTCGTTCGAGAGCCATTTCCCTGGTGGAAGTGTATAAGACTTCGATTTCTTACTTTGCGATAAGACGATGAGTGCGTTTTCGTCGGCGTCCTCGCTGTTTCGATAGAATACGGCGAAATCTTTTTCGTAATATAATACATTAGTTTTGCCCGATGCCAAAACGGGGTGTTCGTCGCGTAGTTTTAATGCATCGCGAATAAATGTATAAAATGCCTGATTATCGAAGACCATATCGGCGCGATTATCGGGTTCTTTAGCCCCTGCGAGCGGTATTTCTGTGCCGTAATAAACCGATGGTATACCGCGCCAAGATAATAAGACTTTGAGTGCATTTTGCATCGACGATAGATTCCCTTTGCACAGCGATATAAATCTCGGCATATCGTGATTATCGATAAACGTCACCATCTGATTTGGGCTAGTATAGAGTCGATCGTTAGAAATCGTCGATGCCAAGTTTGCAAGAGATTTATTATCGCAATAGACGTCTCGGAGGGCAAAGGCGAGAGGGAAATCGAACAGATGCGTAAAAGATCCTTGTCGTTGTATGTCGTCGACTTTTTTCGGGTCGCCGTCGAAATACTCGCCCAAGAGCATGATATTGGGATGTTTCTTTTGGAGAGTTTGATTGAATTTGTTCCAAAAGTCGATTCCGACGTGTTTGACGGCGTCGAGTCGCAAGCCCGATATATTGGGAATGTCGAGCCATTTCTGAGCCGAATTCATCAAATACTGATAAACTTCTGGGTTATCTTGATCGAGATCGGGCAAGCCGTGGACTTGACGTTCGACGAGTTGTCGTGGATCGTTCCAATCTTCGATCGTCAGAGCGGGATGAAACCAATCGGGTTTTTCTTCGACGAGGGGCGATCCATAACCGACGTGATTGACGACGAAATCGAGTATCATTGAAATGCCGTATTTTTGGGCGTCTTGAGCCAAGGCAATGAGATCGCGTTCTGTCCCGAAATGGGGGTCGATCTTCGACAAATCATACGTCCAATAACCGTGGAAAGCAGCGTGCCCGAAGAAGTTTTCTTCGGCGGCATAGAACGTGGGCGAAAGCCAAATATCGGTGATGCCCAATTCTTTGAGGTAGGGCAATTTTTGTCGAATGCCCTCGAGATCTCCGCCGTGCCAAGCGTTTGGATCTTTTACATTCGTGTTCAAATATCCATCGTTTTGAGCATTAAAAAAGCGATCTATTATGACGAAATAGATCGCTTTTTTATGGTGTGAGGGTTTGAGCGCCAAAGCGCTGGGGGGCGCCCCCCCAGCGGCGCCATTCGTGCCATCGCTGGCATCGACTGGCGCAAGCGCCGCGCCGCTATGAGCGGCGTCTTTTTTAATCGTTCGTCCATTCATAAATTTATCGATAAGGCTACCGACGTGTCGTTGGATTTCGGCGCTCACCGATCGTATAGCATCGTCGCCTTTTTCGTGAGCATACATTAAAACGGCGGGAATCGTGAAATTATCGTTCAATGTATCGCCCGTTGCCAAATCGTATATCGACAATTTGACGTTGACATTCCAGCGATATCGCCCCGATAGTACAGAATAAAATTCGGTCTCGACCTCATTAATGAGTAGGATTTGCGAATTATCGGCAGTTTGCGCTAAGATTTGCGAACGGCGCGACGTGTCGCGCGTTCGAGTAATCTGCGATTCGACGTTTTTAAATTCGATATTTTTGACCGTCAAATTGCGATCGGCAATTGGTTGAATCATCGTCGTTGCGAGGGATTCGGGCAGAGGCGACGACGTGAGATTGTTGTTGTCGTCGTGTGTATTGAAAACGGCTATTGCAATATCGCTAGAATATTGGGGGACAGGCGTTTGCGAAACGCATGCCGTCATCGTGAAACCAAATGCCAAGACGAATAATGCGGCAAGTGTATGAGAAAAGAGAGATTGGATTGACATTAGAACCATGCCTCCGCTTCAATCGAAATGACGTGATGCCAGTGGCATTCGTCGAGTTTTTTTAATGTATCTTGACCGAAAAACTCGTTCGTCAAGTCGAGGGATTCGGTATTGCTATTGGGAAACGCATTATGTGCATTGGAATATTGAACGCCATAAAGCAGGCGCAACGATGGACGCGCAAAGATCCCCGTTCCGCCGGGATTGAGGACAAAGCCCAGTTTCCCTTGCCATGTCTTGCGAGAATCGAGATCGCCATACTCTAGCCCCATACTGTTCGCGATGCCATTGTTCGATTCGCGCACAGATCGCGGGCTTTTGCGCCACAGATTGCCGTTGAGCGAGTTTTCTTGGGCGTATGATGTTTCGGCGAGGAAGTGAACTGTCGGCGTAATGTAGACTTGGCCACGAGCGACGACTGAACCGATGAGGCGATTCTTTTCCGAAGCCGAAACGTCGTCATCTTTATCGAAATGGTAGCCGAACAAGCCTGCTATCGTCAGGTCGAATCGATCTTTGACGAGCTCGAAATTCATCTCATCGCCGATATTGAATTGATAACGTTCGTCGGTCCACTCTTTGATATAAATGCGCTTCTTTACATTATTATTATACGTTTCATAATAATAACTTTCGGGATGCTCGCGTAAGAAGTTGAAAAACAAATTATTCCATTTCAACGGTCCGAGTTTGCCGAACCCGAGATAGCCGACGACTTTGAAGCTGAATGCATCGGCTTCGGATGGATGCGGATACGCCGATTCAAACTTCGTCATATCGGCGTCGGTACCGAATTGATGGGCATACGTTTCGAGGACGTTTTTGCGAGCAAAGTTTTCGTATTGAACGCCCGAATTGGCGTCGAATTTCGTTTGATGCGGTCCGTTTTCGCTCCCAGTAACCGACGGCTCATAGAAAAACTCTGCCCCGAGTCCGAACTCGAAGTGTTCCGATGGGCGAATGCGCGTCGCTGCACCAATCGTAATAATCGTATTATAACCTTCTGATTTTTTCAGATAGCCCGAATCGCCGATCCCGACGAGTACATCGGCGTATGGATTCGACCAAGATGCCGACACGCCTATCGTTTCGTAAAATATCTCGGCGAATTTCATATCGTAGAGGCCGAGATCGCCGAAATAATAATCGAGCGTACCGACTTGCCAAACGACGTCTTTGATGAGGACGTTACCGGCTTTTGCGTAGAGCTGAGTGAGGGCAAAATCGCCTAGACTACCGTTGAGCAAGTCGGCGCCATGCGCCGAACCGCCCTCGACTTTGGCATGAAGACTCGTCCAGACTTCGTTTGTGCCGGGCGACGCCTTGAGCAATTGCAAGCGCATTTCGAGCGCAGCCCAAGTCGTTTCGTTGAGCAAACGCCCCGAAATATTCCACAATCCGAGTTGCGATTTGCCGCCTTGGAAATCGGGGCGCGCCGCGATGCGAAAATATCCGCCTGCCGAAAACCGATCGTCGTCGGCTTGAGCCGGATTGCTCCAGCAGAGCAAAAATGCCGATACGACTGCAAAAAAGGCGAGCCATCGGCGAAAATATGTTTTCATAAGACCATCCCTGAAAATCGGTGATGCAAAATGACGATGTCGATATATAGACGATTCGCAAGACGCCATATATCGGCTGCTATGTTACCATATCGCGCGATAAAATAGGCGTCTTCGTTTCGATAGCACGAAAAATATTAGCGTGCCAAGACGACGATGGTGCGCGGTTTGAGTGTGTAGCCGCCATCGGGGAGTTCTTCGCCATTGCCATCGCCGAAGATATTTTGCGATTTCTTTTTATCGGCCGAACTGTTTTCGTCGAAATACCCCTTTGTATCGAAATACGATTGCGTATCGAGCAGTTTCTTCCAATTTTTATCGCCAGCTGGCAAATGCGTAAACGCCTTTTCGTCGTTAGTTTCCATATTGATGGCGATGAACAACTCTTTGCCCGTCTCTTCGGATTTGTAATACATGCCAATCGATTTGCCGCCCCACATTCCATCTGTACTCGAGCCATCGGGGGCCCACCAATCGAATTTCACCGAGCTATTGTCGGCCTTGTAATAAGCTTTGGGCGCCAAAAACTCGAGATATTGCTTGCGAATTTTGATGGCAGATCGCACGAAATCGTGCATGCGAACAGCATTGTCGTTGCTCAGCCAATCACCCCAGCGGAACCAGTTGTATTCGTTATTGGCAGAATCGCTATAGGCATTGTTATTGCCGTATTGCGTGCGCATGTATTCGTCGCCGCCCAATATCATCGGGCTACCTTGGCTAAACAACAATAGGGCAAAGAAATTGCGGATCATTTGGCGCTTTAATGCCTCGTTACCCGAGTCTTTGCATACGCCAGCATCGACATTCCAAGTATCTGTTTCATCACAACTCGGCAATTTCTCGCCGTTACATTTGGCCGTATCGAGCATGTCGTACTTGAGCAGCTCCTTGAGCGTGTCGCTGACCACTAATACCGGACGTACGAGGCTGTCCACGAATCCGATACGGTCCGCTTCGAGGTCGTAGATATTGTTTCCGGCCTCGTCCACAACGGCATATACGCGATATAGCGTGTCCTGTATGTTCCTGATGGAGAAATAGCCCCAGCTGTCGGTCTTGACGGCGGCATCAGGCCTGTGGAGCATGGCCGCGGAGTCGGAGTGGTCCTTGTACAGCATCACGGTCGCGCCTTTAATAGGCTGGAGCGTGTTGCAGTCCCTCACGGTACCGGTAAGCACCATGCTGTCAATCCTTTCCCCGGTCGA
>SFMP01000028.1 GCA_004554395.1 Myxococcales bacterium
CGTTAAAAAAAAAATGTGACGGTTTTTTTTCGTTTTTTTTTTCGTGTTTTGGAAAACACCAATGAAATCAATGCGTTATCGCTATGGCTTTTTTGTGGGGATCGTGCGAGTGCATTGCGTCGATGGGGGCTGTCGTCAATGATGAGAGATGAGAATTGATTTATTTTGATACATATTTCTCTTTTTGTCGATTTCGTCCTATATAGGATGGGGATGGCGCTTTGGCGTCGTTTTTTTTCGGAGTGAGTGGAGTATGATGAAGAAAACGATTTGGATTGGGTTGTTGGCTGGTTGCTTTTTGATGATGGGGTGTGACGATTCGAGTGATTCGGATGGCACCGAATCGGGGGGGACTGTGAACCCCGGCGATACGCAGAAACCGGACGAGACACAGAAACCGGGTGAGACACAGAAACCGGGCGAGACGCAGAAACCAGGCGAGTCGCAAGATCCGAATCTGACGAAAGCGGATACGGTGACGACGCAGAAGTGCGACGATAATTACGACGAGACGTGTCTCGATAACGTGGCGCGTTTTTGTAACGACGATGGTTTCGTCGTCGTGCGCAAGTGTGCCGAATTGGGCGATGGATCGGTATGTCGTAAGATGGCGGCTGAGAACGTCGTCGATTGCGTTTTGCCTTGCGAGAAGAAATCCGACGAGACGGTGTGCGATGGCAATAAGCCCGTGCGCCATGTGTGCGCCAAGACGACGCAAGGCGACAAACAACTGCATTTGTTCAAGTTTTCGGATGCGCCATGCGCGTCGGCGTGCAGTGATGGCAAATGCGTCGATAAGGTCGACTACGAAGAGGGTAAACCGTGCGGTGATGATTTTGTCGCCGCTTGCGATGGGCAAGTCGGTTACGATTGCGTCGGTGGGACGATTGCGAAGCGCACGTGTGAGGGATCGAAGTTGTGTGCGATTCGCGTAGGTGGCACGACGACGATGTGTGCCGAAAAGTGCGATTCGGTGATCAATTCGACCGAAGGAATTTGCGAATCGGTTGGCGGCAAAACGGTTGCGAAGCGCACGATTTGCGAGCCAGCGATAGACCATAAATACTATGCCTTCGAGATCGAAGAGACGTGTGCAAACGATTGTGCCGGAGGTATATGCGGTATCAAGGCGTTGCCCGTCGATGGCGACGATTGCGACGAAGCGACGTTCCGGAGCGTGTGCATAGAGGGCGAGGCTTATAATTGCAATCCGAAGACCCACAAGGTCGAGATAATCGAATGCGGATCGAGGGAGTTCGTGGGGCAACCGTTCTGTCGTGTGAAGAGTGATTCGTATGCTGGTTGCGTCGTTCCGTGTGCCGCTGGGGATGCACCGCTGACGAATTGTGGATCGCGCCATGAAGATGGCAAAAAAATCTACTATACCGATAATTTTGTCTGCGAGAAATCGCCGAGCGATCAGGGATATTATTCCTTTAGAGTCCAGGAAGATTGCGCCGGATCGTGTAAGAGTGGGGTTTGTATTTAGGTAGAATGGGGCGCTCTCCTCTTTGCTCTTTTGCGATAAATGGCGCAAGGGGAGGGCTTTAATCGGGTGAATGGCTTCCCCGTGAATGTTGCACGACTAGGCGCTTTCGTATAAAAGGCAGATTTGTTGCATCGTTTTGAACTTGCACAAATGGCTATGGGGACGGATGGTGATGAAAGCGCAGAGAAAGAAATTTTCGACGAAATGGTATCGACTATTGCGGCGGAAAGTCGGGGGCGTGTGTGGGGGCAGCGCAGATGTGTTGCGTCCCGAGGATCAGGAAACGTCGAGTGATTCGGTTCAAGACATTGTGCCCGAAATCGTCGAGTTAGGCGAGCTGAGCGATGCGACGGACTTTTTGGCCGTCGATGACGATGGTGATCGAGACATTGTGAGCAGTTCGGTTCAAGTAATCGAACCAGAGCTCGCCGAGGTCGATGCGGAGAGCGAAGCGACGGAATCATTGGCTAGCGATGGCGCGTCGAGCGAAGCGACGGAATTATTGTCTATCGACGTCGATGAAGTGAAAGACGCCGAAGATGTCGATATGGCTCGCGAAGCCCCAGCGCCACGCGTTCGCATATCGCGTATGACGAAAAAACGCGGCGATAGATTGGTGGCGAATGAGGGGGAATCGGGATCGAAATCTGAGTCGCAAAAGCGCTTCAAGAGCCAAGAAATCGACAATCCAGAAGTGAGTTCGCGGTTGACGAATATGTCGATTCGCCACGTCGGATCGCGTCCAGATTGGTTCGATATCGAACCGATGAGTTTGCCGGGCGTCGTGCGACAATGTAACAATTTGTATTACAAGATAGAGTCGTCGCTCGTGCGCAAGGAAAAGCAAATGATTTTGCTCGCGGGGCGCGAGGGAATTGGGAAGACGACGTTTTTAGCGCAAGTTTATGCGAAGCTCGAACATGCGCCGATAGGCGTTTTGACGCTTGCGCCGGGGATCCCGAAGAAGTCGCCGTTTCGAGCACTGCGCAATATCTTAGAGCAGCGATTTTATATATCGGGGAAGGCGAATTTTGCCTGCATTGAGCGATTTGTGCGCAGTGCGATGGCGGCGATTATTGCATCGGATGGCGACGTCGATGCCGCTGAGGTCGAAAAAGATATCGATGCAATTTTGGAAATGTGGCGCATGACGCGAGCGAGTCAGAAGCCGGCACGGGTGGTGCCTCCGCCGCTCAAAACGCAAGTCGTCTCGATGGAATCGGTCATTGCTGCGCATAAAATGCAGAAAAAAGCCAATTCGAGCGAACAAAATTCAAGCGCAGAAAGTGTATCTGGCGAAGAGGCGCAGGGCAAATCGGAAACGCGTTGTGCTGATGTTGCGAAAGAGCCCATATCGGCGACGCCACGCGTTCCCGATAGCATCGATATCGCGATGGATGAGGCATTAGTTGCAAGTGCGATCGAGCGTTTAGTTCCTGCGTTATGCCATTTACTTCGAGCTGATTTGCGCAAAAATGCGATCGTCATCGTCATCGACGATGCCGAAAAATACGACCGATATAGTTTGGAAATCTTGTGCAAATTATACGAGGTTTTAGATGGCGGTCCGTTGACGATGTTGTGGACGGTATCGGACTGCGAGCTTTTGCCCGAATCGATACGAAACAAGTCGTATTTGGATCGATTTCGCCTCGATTCGATGAGCGACACGGATTTGACGTTGTTGACGAAGCACGTGTTTCGTCGTTTGGGGGAATCGCGCGAGAAAAAGCTGATTCCACAAGAGATATGTCGGCACATTGCGCAGAGGGCTTATGGGAGCCCGAAGCGAGCGATTGAATTGATACTCGAGCATTTTAAGCCCGATCAAGTCATCCATTGGAACGAGGCGATCGAGAAGATACGGCATCAATCGTTGCCGCAAGATGTGGCATCGTCAATCGTGGCTCGGTTTAAATCGTGCGACGAAGCCGAGCAAACGCTATTGCAAGTGGCGTCGCATTTGATGGTTCCGTTTACTTGTGCGACGTTACAGAGCATCGTGTCGGGGCTCGACGACGGCCATTGCATCGAAGCATTGCGCTGTGTAACGGCGTTTAAATCGCTGAGAAAACAAGGATTTTTCGATCGTTCGGAAGACTCGTTGACGCGCATGACGCCGACATTTGTGTTTCGTCATGACTGCGAGAGGATTGTGATAGCGGGTAGTACACCGCGTGGGTTGCGCAGTGCGATATATGCACGAGCGGCGCAGTGGTATACGCTCATCAATTTTGATGGCATTTACGATGAGACGATAGGCGATTTGTGGCGTTGCAATCAATCGCTCGATGCGGCTTGTCGCTGTTACGAAAGTGCGGCGTATCGGGCATATCGCCAAGCGCATTATACAAAGGCGTGGCCGCTGTTTTCGAAGCTATTGAAATGTTTGCCCGAGTCGGATTTGGCGCGCAAAATCAAAGTATCGCTCGATAGTGCAAAGATCGCATTTCGCATTGGGCTCATCGACGAGGCATTTCGGCTTTGTCGATGGACGTGTTACAACGCGACGCGATTGAGTGCATACGCGCAAGCGGCGCAGGCGACGTTGCAAATCGCCGAGATGCTCGTCGAAATCGGGAGCACGCGCCATGTCATGCGGTATATCAAGCGAACGCGAGCATTGCTCAATGTGGCGGGTAATGTGCGTTTGGCCATCGAACTCGACATCGTCTTGGCCAATTATGCGCTCGTCTTATCGCAGAGAAACCGTGTCAGAGCGTTAGTGACGAAGATCCAGAGCATGGCAAAGACCGTCGAACTTGATTCGGTGACTTTGCATAAAATTGCATTGATCCATGCAAGTGTCGAATACGATTTTGGAAATCCACTTATTGCAATTGTAGAATTCGAAAAGCTCATCGCCGATTGCGAAGCAAGTGGCGATATACGAATGCGAGCTATTGGGTATCACATGCTCGGCAAGGCATACGAGCGAAGCGAGAATTTGTCGTCGGCATTGGAATCTTGGAATCGTGCACTTGGGCTAGCACAAGAGATGAATGACGTCGTTCTCCATGCGGCAATATTGGCAGATATTGCCGATGGTGCGCTTTCGCTCGAAGCCATGAGAACGGCTCGCGTGGCGATCGAGGAGTGTTTAGGCGCTGCACAGCAGACGCGACAGCGCGATTTAATTGCGCGATGTTTGGCCAATACGGCTTATTTGCAATACGTCGAGGGGCAGCACGATAAGGCCATGCGGACACTGCGCAAGGCGCACAAAAGCGCATGTAGCCTTCGGATTATGAATATTTGGACGCGAACGCTTTCGTTGATTGCGTGGTTTTATCGCCAAGTCGATAGCGGTTTGTATCGTCCAAACGAAGCAAACGCCATCTATCGCCATCTCGTTTCGATATATGAGCGATATCATCAACCGCTTGGGGCGGGGCGCATCGTGCCCGAATATGCGCGGTTCTTGTTCTCGATTCATCAGAACATGGTTGCGCTTTCGCAGTGTCGAAAGTTGCGATCGGTGTATCAGGAATTTGGGATTGCGCAAGGGATTGAGAAGATCGATGCGCTCATCGATTCGATGAACGAGGCGTCGGACGGTGGAAATGACGGGCGATAACTGATTGGGATTGCACATCGATTCGACGAACGCCGCTTTGGGGTGGGAATGGCGGGCGAGGATGTCAAGAATCGCTCGAATCGATGCGCGATTAGACCGATAAAAGATACCATTTGTAACGATTTTGGAGTAATATCGATGCACTGCATTGTCGTGGGGTGCGACAGCCTCGGGTCATGATGCTGTTTTCGTACGCATTTTTGTGTTTTTATCGATATGAATTCTCAGATAGGTCATACCATAGATGTCGATCCGTTGGTCGGCACGTTGCTCGACGGACGTTATCTCGTCAATTATCTCGTCGCACGCGGTGGTATGGGGAATATCTATCAGGCGCATGACGTGAGGCAGGGGCGAGTTGTTGCGCTGAAGCTGTTGCGTTCGGAGTACAATGGCGATCAATCGATTGTCGATCGATTTTTGCGCGAAGCGCATGCTCTCGAACGCCTGACGCATCCGAATATTTGCCATATATTTGGCTATGGGTGCACGCCCGATGGCAATCATTATTTTGCGATGGAGTTTCTCGAGGGCAAAGCGCTCGACGCCGTGTTGAGAGAAAAGCGCGTCTTGCCTCCGGCGCAAGCGATTCGCTATGTCGCACGAGCGGCGGCGGCGCTTTGCGATGCCCATAACAAGGGCGTGATCCATCGAGATTTAAAGCCAGCCAATATCTTTATCGTTCAGGCCGGTAATACCGACGATGTCAAAGTCTTGGACTTTGGCGTGGCAAAGCTACAAGATGGCGACCCGATGTTTATGGGGCGTTTGACGAATGCCGGTGCGACGCTTGGGACGCCGTTTTATATGTCGCCCGAACAGATTCAAGCTAGCGATGTCGATGCGCGAACCGACGTCTATGCCTTGGGCATTATTCTATGGGAGTGCTTATTTGGTGCACCGCCATTCATAGGAAATAACCTGATCGACGTCTTTAGCGCGGCTGTGAACCAAAAATTGCCAAAATTGCCGAAGAATATTCGTAGCAATAAGCAATGGCGCAAAATTTATGCAGTATTGCAAAAGGCTCTGCAAAAAGATCGCGACAAGCGCTACCCGTCGATGATTGCGTTTTTGCATGCGCTCGAAGATTTGGGGCGCGAATTGGGCGTCGATTTGAGCGATGAACGAAGCGGGATTCACGCACTGACGACGACGCATCAAAACTTGAGTGCTGGGGGATTCGGGCGATTTATCGACGTCGTTCACGATTGGGTACACGGGGTTTCGCCGTTGCGCCTCGTCGTGATAGGGGCAATCGTCTGCTTATGCGTGGGGGCGATAGCGACGGCAATCGTCGTCGGATCGACGCCTACGGCTGTGGCGCCTCAAGTTCGCGTCGATACGTATAAGTTTTTTGCCAATTATCCGGCCGATGTCCAAATCGATGGGAAAAAAGTCGGAACGACGCCGATGAGCATCGATTTGCGCGACGATGAGCCGCCGTTCACCGTCGTGTTGCGATATGGCGATGAATATGCCGACAGTTTTACGGTCGAAAATCGGATCGATGGCATTGCGGGGTATGCGGCAAATCTCGTGAGCGATGACGACGATGGGATCGACGATGAATCGCCGACGTTAAAAATAGAGACGACGCCCGAAGGCGCATCGGTCGTGGGAAAAGACGTGGGCGTTTATTGTACGACGCCATGCACGATCGATATCGCCGATAAATCGCGGTTTATTCTCGATATATCGCTCGAGGGCTATCGCTGCGAACATATCGTCGTCGTGCCGCGTGGCAAGAGCTTCGTGCTAAAGACTAACTTGTTCCGCTAAAGATAAACTCATTCCGATAGAAGATATCCATCATGCAACGCACAATTTCCTTATTCATCTTTAGTATCGTCGCATTTTTTGCCATGAGTTGTGCGTCGTCGAAAAACGATCGCCAAGCCGTATTCGTGTCAGATATCGAAAATTCGCCCGAATTGGTCGCGATCGATGCATCGATTGAAACGCTCGGCGAACGAACAAAGGCTCTCGAAGACGAATATGCCGAAATCGAAAAAGTCGTCTTGGCACATGCCAAATTCGAAGGTGAACCCGATCATGGCGACGATTCATTGAAGATATATGTCAATGAAAACAATGCCATCATCGTCAACGATACGGCGATGACGCGAAATGAATTCGGCAATTTCATCGATAAGAAATTGCCAGCACTTTGTACGCCAGCGCCGACGCTCAAAGTTCATGCTCGGGCGAATTACGATATTGCGGCATCTTTGCTCGAAATGATCTATGCTCGCGGTTGCACCGACGTCGCCTTTGAGTAGTTTTTTTATTGCGCTTTGCGCGTTTTTATTGCGCTTTGTGCTTTTTTTGTGGGGGACTCGTCCCCCACGCCCCCACGCCGCTTTCAGCGGCTTTTGTTTGCGATTTTTCATTAATTGCAGCGTTTTTCTACTGCATTTTTTTATTGCGTTTTGCGCTTTGTTTAATATTCGGAGCCCGTATCGGCGTAGCCGATAGGGCGACAAGCGTAGCCGTATGTCGCGAAAGCGGCATAGGCGTAGCCGGCGCCGTATTGCCGCAGGCAATAGGCGACAAATCGCCCGTATCGGCGTAGCCGATAGGGCGACAAGCGTAGCCGTATGTCGCGAAAGCGGCATAGGCGTAGCCGACGCCGTATTGCCGCAGGCAATAGGCGGCGTTCCGGTGCATCAATTGTCGATGAGGTCGGTCATGCTGTGTAGGCTGACGCCGATGGTCGATGCATTGTGGCACAGCGCCGAGGTGGCGGGCGGGAGGAGGCCTGCTGCGCCGAGGGCGATGAGAGCGCCGTTGAATCCGATGACGAAGTGATAGTTCGACTGGATGCGATTGAGTAGTGCGGTAGATAGGCGGCGCAAGATGACGAGTTCGTAGAGCGATTGCCCTGCGATGGTGATGTCGGCAACTTCGCGAGCAATGGCGGCGCCGTCGTCGATGGCAACGCCGATAGAGGCGGCACTCATCGCTGGTGCGTCGTTGATGCCATCGCCGAGCATGAGAACGGTGTGGCCTTTGTCGCATTCGGCTTGGACGTAGTTTGCTTTGTCTTCGGGGAGCACTTCGGAGTGGTATTCGTCGACGCCGACTTGTGCGGCAATGGCGGCGGCGGTGCGTTCGCTGTCGCCCGTGAGCATGACGGTACGGCGGATGCCGAGTTTGCGCAATTGTTCGATGACGTCGCGTGCTTCGTCGCGTAGCGGATCGGCGATGTAGATGACAGCGGCGAGTTCTCCGCCGATGGCTAAGTAAAGATGCGAGTATTGTGGATCGAGTGCGTCGAATCGCGCTTGTTCGCCGGGGGGAATGGTGCATTTTTCGTCTTCGAAGACGAAGTGGGCGCTGCCGATGATGACGCGTTGATCGTCGACTTGACTGGCGATGCCGTGTGCGACGAGATAATCGACGCGGGAATGCATCTCTTCGTGTTGGAGCGATTTGCTGTGGGCTGCGCGCACGACGGCGTTTGCCATCGAATGCGGAAAATGCTCTTCGAGGCAGGCGGCAATGCGCAACATTTCGTCTTTTTCGTGGTGCCCAAATGAAATGACGTCGGCGACGACGGGCGTGGCATGTGTCAGCGTGCCCGTTTTGTCGAGGACGATCGTGTCGACTTTGGCAACCGTTTCGAGGAATTTGCCCCCCTTTACCGTGATGTGATAGCCGACGGCTTCGCGCATCGCCGAAAGGACGGCCAGCGGCATGGCGAGTTTGAGTGCACATGAGAAATCGACCATGAGCACCGAAAGGGCACGTGCGACGTTTTGCGTCAATAGAAAAGCGAGTGCACTGCTGGCCAAAGTGTAGGGAACGAGTTTATTGGCGAGTGTGGCGGCTCGGTTTTCGACGGTAGATTTGAGCTGTTCGGAGGCTTCGATCATCGAGACAATGCGGTCGTAGCGGCTTTGCCCCGAGGCCTGCGAGACGGCCATGATGCACGAACCTTCTTCGACGACGGTGCCCGCATAAATGGCCGTCGAGGGGCGTTTTGCAACGGCAATCGGTTCGCCCGTGAGCGATGCTTGATTGACCATCGCTTCGCCCTCGACGACGACGCCATCGAGCGGAACGATCGTGCCCATTCGAAGCCGGATCTTGTCGCCCTGACGGATCGAGGCGATCGAAACGAGGCGGTCGCGCGATCCATCTGCATCGCCTTCGTCGACGACCCAAACTTTGTCGATGTTGAGCGACATACAACGCGCCAAATCGTCGATCGATTTTTTATGCGTCCATTCGTCGAGGATTTCGCCGATTTTGAGCAAAAACATGACCGATCCAGCGGTGGCAAAGTCGCCGCGAATCATCGAAATCAATATCGATAACCCATCGAGAAGCTCGACGTGGAGTTTGCGTTCGACGAGGCATTTGACGGCTTCTTTGATATAGCGTACCGAACGAATGATCGTCAGCGCTGTCCGTATGGGAACGGGAACGAAGAGCGAATGGATGCATTTCGATGCTATTGCCATCACGAGTTGTTCTTCGTATTGGCGATTGATTTTGCGCCCTGAATGGACGACCGAAAGCGCCGAAACTTCGGCGTCGTCGAACGAAAAACGGCTCAGGGCTTCGATAAATTCACGGCGCGACGAATGCGCATCGACAGAACGCCAAGCACCATGGGCGTCGTCAAAGGTGACGATGATCGATTGCGTTCGCTCGTGGACTGTCGCCGTCTTGATGCCGCGCTGCGTCAAACACCACGCCTCAAGCCGATCGGCATCTTCGAGCGATAAATTGCCGCGATGGAGAAGTTGGACGCGAAGGCGCAGTCGCGTCTCGTGACATATCTTGAATTTCATGCGATGTGCGCTCTATTCGTGAGATTTATCTTCGACGACGACGTCGACTTGTGCCGCCCGAGCCTCGTTGATTTCTCGTGCCTCGGCGACGATATCCGACGTATGCTCGCGCAAAACAGTCACCGCATTCATGAGCGAATCTTTGGCTCGCAGGCCCGCCGCTACCGCATGCGCATAAACTTTGCGCGCATCGCGGCAACCCAATAGCTTCAAACCCGCCGTGCCAAATAAAACACCACTCGCAAAAATCGTCACCGGACGCATATTCTTAAACATCATGAACTCCTATCATTTCTTCGATAAACCGATATACGACTTGCACCGCAAGCCGATCGGCTATCCGTTCCAAGTGCAATGCACCATAGCTCTATGTGCATCGCACAACAACCCAATATTATAGCGGTTTTTGAAAGATGGAGTGGCGTTTTTTCTTTTTTTACAGCGTTTTTTAGTGCAGGTCTTTATGGCGCTTCGCGCGTTTTTTTTGTGGGGGACCAGTCCCCCACACCCCCACGCCGCTTTCAGCGGCTTTTTTGTGGCTTTTTTTCATTATTTGCAGTTTTTCTTAACTGCAGTTTTTTTTGCGCTTCGCGCGTTTTACACATTCCCCGTCGCTTCCAACAGGCCCCATCCCGGTTTGGGTTGCAAGTCAAACGCCTCAAACCCAACGCCTGCCTCGATCAACGGTTTCAACCGATATTGCCCCAAGCCAGCAATCATCGCCGCATTGTCGGTGCATAACTTCATCGGTGGAATCGACAACCGCAATCCATGCGCTTCGCAGTCGTCTTTTAAGCGCGCACGAAGTCGGCGATTCGCCGAAACGCCACCTGCGACGACGACAGTTTGCGCACCGATCTTGTGCGCCGCCCGAATCGTTTTGCGCGCTAGCGAATCGACAACCGCCTCGAGCGCCGAGGCACACAAATCGTGCAAATCTTGCCCCTCGGGCATCGATCCCATCCGACGCAATTGCGTCATCACGCTCGTCTTCAACCCGCTAAACGAAAAATCGAAATTGTCGTGCTGCGGCAATGCCCTCGGGAATGCAAATCGATCGCGGTTGCCATCGGCACTCAATTTGTCGATGGCAACGCCCCCGGGATACGGCAGACCCAGCATCTTCCCGACTTTATCGAGTGCTTCGCCCGCAGCATCGTCGAGCGTCTGACCGATCATCTCATACTTGCCCACCGCATGAACGGCGATCAGATTCGTATGCCCTCCCGACACGACGAGTCCCATAAAAGGAAACTCCGGCTTTTCCATGCCATCGGTCGTATCGATGAGCGGCGCGAGCAAATGCCCCTCGGTGTGATGAACCCCCACCAACGGAATATTCCGCGCATAAGCAAACGCCTTTGCCGCCTCTAGTCCGACTAAAAGCGAGCCGATCAAGCCCGGCCCCTGCGTCACCGCAACGCCATCGATCGACCCCATATCGACGCCCGCCTCGGAAAACGCCCGCTTGAATACGTCGACGATGTCCATGATATGGGCTCGCGAAGCTAGCTCTGGCACGACACCTCCATACCTCGCATGAACCGGTATCTGACTCGCAATGATATGCGATAAGATTCTTCCATCTTCGACGATTGCCGCCGAACATTCATCACATGAACTCTCAATTCCAAGAATTTTCATCGTTACTTTGACTTTATTTCCAAATTAAATTCTACGCCACCTCGATTCACGCCCCAATAGCACGATGAAGATGTCGTCGTCGCGATTTGACGATATTTCTAAATGAAATTTACGCCATCTCGATTCACACCATCTCAATTCACGCCCGAATAGCACGAATACTGCGAACCATCGGGTTTGATGACGATGAGGATGTTGTCGTCGCGCGTGGCATCGCTTTCTTCTTTTTCTCCATCGCCCGCCGCCGTCGAATACAAGTTATCGTCGGGAATGTACGTATAAAGGCGATCGACGATCTTTTGACTCGGCAGATACGTGCCCGAATACGCAATGCGCCCACTCGATATAAATGCCTTGCGTTTGTCGCGCTCAATCGAATCGGGCCAAACGACATCTAAGAATGGCGCGGTCGAAGAACCATTATCAGAACCATGATGGCAAACTTTTAAGAAATTCGAACTGACCAAATCGACGCCTTTCTCGCCCGCAATCTGCACCGCTCGCGCCTCCTGCGTCGCCTCCGCATCGCCCGTAAACAACATCGACCATCCCGCATAGCTAATCTTGAAGATAATCGACATGCTATTTCGGTTGTTATTCGTCACCATCGTCTTATTCGACACGACATATCGCGCCTCGACCTCGGGGCCGAAAAATGCATCGGGCATCGCGTCGCCGGGCTTGAAAAACTGCTCCGCAGGCGCATAAATCTTGTCTTGAACGCGCCCTTGCACGGTCGTCACCCACGCCTTATACGTGCCCGGAAAGTCGTCGGCTCGCGCCGGATCGGCTGCGTCGATATACGCCTTGACGTTGTAACGGCTCTCGAACAAGTACTTCATGCCGCCATAATGGTCGCTATCGGGGTGCGACACGAACACCGCATCGAACGTACTCCCCTCGGGGAAATCGTGAAACGCCAAATAATCGGCGATGATGACGCCGCCATTCGTCTTGTTGAACAAAACTTGGTCGCCCGCATCGACGAGGATGTTTTGTCCCGTCGGCGTCTGTATCCAAATCGCATCGCCCTGCCCGACGTCGATGACGTGAATCCGCAGCGATTTATCGTCGAGTACGAGCTGATTCGCCGTACACATTTGGCCTTCGCGCACGACAACCGTCGATTTCTCGCTGTCTTCGGGAATCTTGCGACAATAACGCCCCGCAATCGTCCCCTCGGTGCAATAATACTGCTTGTCGTCGAGCTCCTTCGTCTCGTCAAACTCACACGCCGACTCGCCAGTCGTCGCCGCCAGCGTCACATAACCCGCCGGGCAATTCGGGCCATTACCGCCGCCCAAACTCACCTTTCTCTTAATGCATATCGTGCCATCGGCCAGCGTCTGACACTCCTCCCCAGCTGGGCACGCGTCCGCCGTCATCAATTTCGTAAACGACTCCGGGCATTTCGGGCCACTCTGGAACGACGGCACCGGCATCTCCATATCTAAACAACCCGTCATGCCAACGGATATCGCCCCAATCACCCCAATAAACGGCAAAACTCCAAACTTCCACATTTCTCCCGCCTTTGTCGTTGCAATCCGACAGTTTGCGCGCTTTTTGCGCTCGCCACGGCGTGTAAAGCACATTTTTTATGCCTTGTCACCAGCCAACCCCCAAATTTCGGCGTTCGAGGCGCTTTTTGTGTCGCGTCGCTATTGCCTGCGGCAATACGCGCCGCCGTAGCGTCTATGTCGCTTGTCGCTCCATACGCCGCTAAGAGCTCGGCTATTGCGCCGTTGGCGCAATACGCCTTCGCCGCGTCGCTATTGCCTGCGGCAATACGCGCCGCCGTAGCGTCTATGTCGCTTGTCGCTCCATACGCCGCTCAAAATGAACCCCGTAGGGGTTTCCGATTTAATATCCTAAAAGGAAGTTTTCTTCGTCAAAAACTTCACGAATATAAATTGATCCTGTACAAAAAATGAATACGCATTTGCCTTCGTTTATCATCTCGGAAACCCCTAACGGGGGTTTATATGGATGGGGGTATCTTTTTAGCCCCGGCGATGGGGCGGGGCTACTCGCCGGCTAGAACCACAAGTCGTCTGTTGTCCGTCGTCGCTTGCCACGGGGGGCGTATCGATCTTTTTCCCTCTCAAACTTGAATTGGCATAAGTATTCTGTTAGATACGCAACCCCGTTGGTAGTCCAACAAGCGACATGTGGGTTAATAACTCATGTTGCGGTTATTGGGTTAATAACTCATGTTGCGGTTATTTTGAGGTGCTGAGCACCTATCAATCGGTATCTATGCCATTTTTAAGGAATAAGACGATGAAAAAACTGAGTATTTCTCTTCTGATCGCCCTCATGGGGTTGGGTTTCGTATCGTGTAGCGACGACGACGATTCGTCGGCGGGCAAAAACGGCGATAAGTGTACGCAAAACAGCGACTGTGCTTCGAATTACTGCGAGTCGGGCAAATGTGCTCCGGCAAAAGCCGCCGATGGCTCGAAGTGCAAAGTCGACAGCGACTGCGTTTCGAATCTCTGCCAACAAGAAACTTGCGTAGCGCAGAAAAACGATAAACGCGATGATGGTCAAGAATGCGAAAGCAACGACGATTGCAAGTCGAACAAGTGCGATGAAACGACGCATAAATGCGTTGCTGCCGAATCCGAAAAGAAAGCCGATGGTGCCGATTGCGCGGCTCACGATGAGTGCAATAGCTCGATTTGCCACCAAGGCAAATGTGGTCTCCCATCGACGTGTTCGGTCAGCGATGAAGATTACTGCGCGGGCAATATCTACGTTCACTGCGATGTCGATTTGACGACGGGCGGCGAAGCCGAAAATGAACCTACGTTCGTGGTGAATGCATGTGGTCAATCTAAAGCGTGTGTCGTGTCGGGTACGAATAAAGGTTGCTTTGAGACGTGCACGAAAGCCGGTGAATCAAAAACGGAATGTGATAAAGAGAACAACACCACCGAAGATAATCATCCTAAGGAACTCGTTTCCTATCAATGCACCCAAGTAGACGATAAACTCGTGTTCGTCGTTGACAAGACGAAAGATTGCGGCAACGCGCTCTGCGATACGTTTACAAATTCCTGCTCAGGTGAAGCGGCTGTTGGCGTCAAGTGCCAGGATGATAATCAATGCAAGTCGAGCTACTGCGATAAAGCCGCCGATGCTACTCAAGGCGTGTGCGCCGACAAGAAAGCCGCCGATGCGGAATGCACGCGCGATAGCGCTTGCCAGTCGGGTTATTGCAAAGAATCGACGCATAAATGCACGGCTAAGGCCGAGAACGATGCTGATTGCGATGTCAATGCCGATTGTACTTCGAATTACTGTAGCAAAACTGGCGATGCCGCCAAGGGAAAATGCGCTGCTAAGCCGTCGGGTTACGATGAAAACGGCAAAGCTTGTACCGATAGCGCCAAATGCCTTTCGGGTTATTGCAATGGATCGGTTTGTGCCGATAAACCCGTCATTGCCAAAGCTGGCGAGTGCTCAGACACTAAGAAATGTGAAGACAACAAGATTTGCAGCAAAGATTTCAAATGCGTCGACAAAGTTGGCGAAAAAGGTGGCTATGGCGATGCTTGCACGAGTGATGAAAACTGTGCAGATGGCTTGAAATGTTATACGAACCAAAAGAAATGCCGATTGGCGCAGGTGGTCGATAAAGACGACAGTGCTTGCACTGGCCTGAGCGCAAAGTGTGAAGGCAATGTATTGATTAAGTGCGAAGAAGACCCCTATAGTGAGGGCGGGTATGAGGCTTCGTATGTGGCTAGCGTTTCAGCGTGTGCGGAACGTGGACTCGTGTGTGCTACTCAAAACAGCAAATCGGAATGTATGGCGCCTTGCGACACCGTTGGGGCATCGTATAAAACCTGCACAGGTGCTGAATATGAAATGCTTACGACGTATACGTGTACCGAGGTCAATAGCGTTAAAGTTTTCGTTCCTACGAGCATAGAATGTCCGGGCATTGCCGGTTGTAATCCCACACAGAATAATTCGGCCAAGTGCAACTAATATCGAGAAGTCGTTGCGACATGGCTAATTAGCCCAATCCCCCTTCACATTGTGGAGGGGGATTTTTTTTATACAGATCGATGAAAAACGAACTCGGTATTTCATTTGGCAAAGAAAAGATCTATAGGGTGGGGGGGGCCTCGTTGGTGTGTGCTAGACCTACACGGCGATGTGCTCGCCGACGAATGGTGCGGTTATGGGCGCGAACGAAGACGGGCGAGCGGCCTATTTCACGAATCGTAGCCAATATGGATCGGCGTTGTGCGATTATGCAACTGGTGAGTTGTGAATAAAGTGGCCAGCAGTCGTTTGAGGCGATGAACGCTCGCCGCCTAAGGCACAAAAAACACAAATTGTCGAGAAACGAGGTATTTATGCGTACGACGCGTATAGCAATTGCCATGACGGCGTTATTATTCTTGGTCAACGGATGCAGTGAATCTTCCGAAACGGAGAAAGACAACGGTGCTTCGTGCCAGTCGGGGAGCGAATGTCGGTCGAATTTGTGCGTCAATTACACGTGCACCGAGCCGTGCACGGTCTTTTCTTGTGGCGAGGGCGAAATATGCTTGCCGTCGGGGATTTGTGAGGCAGAATGTTCCGCCGCGAAGCCGTGCACGGATGGTAAAGTTTGCGAAGGCGGCAAGTGCGTTGCAAAAGTCGAAGCAGAATGTTCTGCCGAGAAGCCGTGCACGGATGGAAAGGTTTGCGAAGGCGGCAAGTGCGTTGCAAAAGTCGAAGCAGAATGTTCTGCCGAGAAGCCATGTGCCGACGATAAGATTTGCGAAGATGGCAAATGCGTCTATGAATGTACGGCGGCAAAACCGTGCACGGGTGGGAAAGTTTGCATATCGGGAAAATGCAAGCCCGAATGCGACGACGATCGCCCTTGCAAGCAGAATGATAGGGCGTGTATCGATGGGCGATGTGTATTCCGCCCCGAAGATGCTTGCACGAAGGGATCGTGCGCCGCGGGAACGGTTTGTGGAGAAGATGGCGCTTGTTTTGCGGGCGAATGCTCGACGATCGACGCGTGTGCCGATGGGCTGTTTTGCCAAAATGCGAAGTGCGTGACGCGCGAACAAGTCGTTTGTCATGGCGATGTCGATTGTGGCGAGGGGTATG
This sequence comes from Myxococcales bacterium, assembly GCA_004554395.1. GTDB lineage: Bacteria > Myxococcota_A > Bradymonadia > UBA4248 > UBA4248 > UBA4248. Next base: position 16,637 of record SFMP01000028.1, read on the forward strand.
GTTGTGACCAAAATAAATGCGTGCCCGAATCGTCGTGTTCGATGACGCGCACGTGCCCAAACAATTGGGTTTGCCACCAAGGGACATGCCAAGCGCCCGTTTCGGCTCAGTGCTCGAAGGCTCGCGCGTGCCCCGATGCCACCCAAACGTGTGTCGAGAACAAATGCGTGACTTGCCATTGCGCAGAGACCGAAGTGTGCGTCGGCGATGGGCGGTGCGTCGATGCAAAAACGTCGGAGTCTGGCAAAGTGTCGGTGGGCGATGCGTGCTCGCATGAAACGTTTATGCAACATTGCGACAACAACCGCCAGTTCTCGTGCATCGATGGCAAAGTTTCGGTCGCGAATTGTGGGGCTCGCGTTTGTGCCAACGCGCCCGAAGAAGGCGTGGGGTGTTACGAATCGTGCGAGAACGACGACGACTTCATTGGCGAATGCGTCGGAAGTTATAACTTCCAAGCGCACTTTACGCGCGTTTGCTCGACGACAGACGACGGAAAACGCGTTTGGTCGTTGCAAAAGGGCTACAAAGAGTGCACGACGGGGTGCACCAATGGGCGTTGCAATTACATTCCCGCCGATTATGGGCAACAGTGCACGGCGACGTCGTATCCCGATAAATGCCAAGGCGATTGGCTATCGTATTGTTATATCGGGTATTCGACGGGGACGGATTGCAAGACGTATTCGAAAGATCACATTTGCGCCTTGCCGAGCGAAAACGCACAAAAGATGTTCGGAGCGATCGACGCGACGGAAAAGCTCATCGGGGCTTGCGCCTTGCCGTGCTCGGAGCCTGGCAAAACGCGCGTCGCATGCGTGAAATCGCCCGAAGGTGGCGTCGTGAGCATGCGCTATTTGTGTGCCACCTCGACGACGGGCCAACTCGTCGATTTCGAAGCGGGCTATACGCAGTGCACCGTCGCATGCAATGTCGAATCGGGGCTTTGCGTCGATTCGATTTGATGGTCCTCGCCATGCCGATGGCTAGCGCGATAGAAAAAGCGGGCGTATGGAGCGATAGCGACATAGCCCGCTGCGAAAGCGTATTGTGCCAAGGGCACAATAGCTGAGCCCAAAGCGGCGTATGGAGCGATAGCGACATAGCCGCGCCCAAAGGCGGCGTATTGCCGCAGGCAATAGCCCGCCGTGGTGCGTATTGCCGCAGGCAATAGCACCACCGCCGGCGGCGTATGGAGCGATAGCGACATAGCCGGCGCCAGAACTCGCATCGCGCGTGCCGCAAAAGTGGTGGTGGGCACAAAAAAAATGCGACGTTTGTGCGATAATGCGTTATAATGGGCTGGGTTTTGGTGGAGGTAACGATGGCTAAGCTAAATCCGAACATCAAAAAGGCGGCTCAGATGGGCGGGGTTAGAGTGCCTCCGAAACCGCGCGTGCCTGGGGTGAAGACGCCCGACCAAATTAAGAAGCAGGCACAGGCGCGAGCGAAGTCGCATATGAAGCGGCTCGTGCGCGTGCTCATCGTCGCAGGCGTGCTGTTCGTCGTGGGGCTCGTCGTGTATTTCGTCAAGTTCCATGGGCGGATGCCAAAAGATGCCTGGAATAAGTGCATCGAATATGCGTATAAAGACGATACGGCGAAGTTTCGCGATTGTTTTACGGTCGATTCGATCGAAATGGTCGAAAGTGGTGATGGCGTGAACGATCGCAAGTGGGCGCACCTCATCGAGGGCGTGACGCCGGTGTCGGGGCGGCCAAAGGTCATTCGTAGCACGTCGACTGGCGCAAAGGGCATCGAAAGTGCCGAAATGGCGGTCAATATCGATGGCGCAGAACGCACCGTTTATATGCGAAAAGAAGATGGCGCGTGGAAGATCAATCTCAACGTGGCGATTAACCCGCGAAAACTCACCCTCCCCGACGATATCCCCGCCGAATACATCGATAACTTCGACGTCTCGGACGAACCCGAAGCCTGGTGGGAAGAAGACGAGGCAAACGACGAAAAAGCAAAAAAGAAATCGGGTGGATTTTGGCAAAAGATCTTGCCGCGCAAATTCTTGAAATAGACGTTCATCGCAGAAACTTCGGACGTCTGTGCCTTGTGTAGAATTTTATTAGGCATTTTGACCGTTCTTTGGTGGTAAAAACAGCGAGTGCGATATGTTTGGTAACGATAGAGAGATGAAACGACACTGTGGGTTCGTGGGCAAAAGGGCGGCTGTTCGCCGCGGTTTTACGCTCATCGAAGCCATGTTGGCCGGCGCCATTTTGGCGATCGGTTGCCTCGGCGTGCTCGGGATTTTGATCGCCGTCATTCAGCAAAACGACGTCTCGCAACGACGCACCGAGGGCATGTACGTCGCTGAACTCCTGCTCAATCGACTCGAGACGATGGACGCCACGAAGCAGACGGGTTCGCCTTTGAGCGACATCAAAAGTGCATCGGCGAGTCGTTGGTTCGCGTTAGAACAAAATTCCACCGTGGGAAATCGCTATACGGCAAACGGTGATGTCAACGGCAGTGGCGATTATATTGCGCATTACATGGTGCTTCCGAGTTCTGCTACGGGAACGACGAATTCTGTGATTGACTCAGGAGCATTCGTTCGAGGGGCGTTGCGCGTCTCATGGAGAAGGCCGAATGGTGGAGGTGATTGTACTTTTAATGAAGGTACACCTAGTGAAAATTGCGATTCAGTCTCGTTGCCATTTGTCTTTGCGAGGGATGATGATGCGTCGTTGCCTGGAGCATAAAAACATTAGCAAAACAACTGATCGCATGGGGATAGATATGAAACGCCGCGGATTTTCACTTATCGAATTGTTGGTGACAGTGCTCATCACGTCGATCATCGTCATTGCCGCATATCAGTTGCTCACGAGCACGGCGAATTCGTTTGGCGACGAAGACAATCGTCGATTACTCGAAGCGAACTTGCGAAATGCCGAGCTCCTCATTCAACGCGATATTTCTCGCACGGGCTATGCATACGGGTTTTCTGCAGACGGCAGTGTCGCCACTGGTGAGGGCAGATTGGATAATGGCATTTGCCGTGCTACGGGATTGAGCGTTCCAGAATCTGGGAATTCGTTCATGCCAAAACAATTGGCATTCAAACATGCGGTTGATAATAATGGAAATTCTGCAATACAGATCATTGCATCGATATCGGACTACGACGATTTTACGGTTAGCTCCTATTCCAGTAATACTGTCACGCTCGATCGCACGGTGACTTTGCCTCTCGTCGCTAATCAAGTGTATAAGTCGAGTGTCGACGGATCGAATTTGAGCAACTCATCGGCAGACCAGTCGACATTTATGGCGATATTCAATCGCATGTTTCGCGGCGCAAGTGCCGTCGAGGTTTCGACACCCGACACCGGAACTGCTGTCATTTTGATTTCAGACGTCAACAATGAAGATGCATCGTTCAAGTTTATTGGGGACACTCGGCAGTTCACCCGTTATTGCGGTATCGATCCAGAAAGACCTTTTGTCGAGAATACGGTTAATCCGATTACTGTGATTACGTATAGATTGAGAAACAGCCAATTAGAGCGGTGTATTTCGAACGTGATATCTGGTGATTTCGTCATAAGAGACTCTGATATATGCGACGTCTTGCTCGATAATGTCGTCTATTTTAATGTCTATCCGATTAAGAATGCCGATTTTCAGGACATGGGGTTTTCTGCGAATCATGGCTATGCCGAATGGAACGGGATGAAAATGCGAGATCTCTATGGGGCTATGTTTCGCATAGGTGCGCTGGCTCAGACGAGTTTGAAACAGATACCAGATGCATCAAGTGACCTTACAGATAAATACAAACGTTTTGATGCTGACACAGGGGGAATCAAAAAAGGTGTCTATTTGATGTCGCACGTACGAGGGGCGGCGTTATTCCAAGAGCCCCGCAAGGGAAATGTCACGATTCCCAAATCAACGGATTATAGCGACAAAGATATTGCACATGGACAAGCTCTGGCGTGGTAATTTCAATTGAGGAGCACATAAAATGAAATCAACGATGCATAGAAAAGGCGTTGCACTCGTTACCGTCGTGCTCGTCATCTTGACGGCGACGGCCATCGCGCTCATGTCGATGAAAATCGTCACCGGCGAAATCCGCATGAGCTCGGCTTTCAATTACAATCGACAAGCCACCCGCGCCGCTCATGCCGTCGGCATGGCGCTCGAACCGATCGCGCAAACGAATGCCGAAAAAACTTGCTCAAATCAAAAAGTCGGCGCCATTCGCGATTCACTCGCCAAAGGCTCGTTCGTCTCGTCGGCCGATACGGCTACGCAAGCCATCGACCAAGACCTTCTCGAATCTTTCACAGGGCTCGGCAAAAAACCTGGTGCTAAACCTTCCACACCAGGCAGTGGCGCCACACCGAGCAAAACTCGACTCGAAGGCGATTTGTCGCGACGCACATACCTCGCCGGTATGACAGGAAACTTCACGCTCAATCTACAACCCGTCGCAGGATTCTCCGATGGCGACGCCTTCTCGCGCTACGATATGAGTGCCAACGCCTACGCGCTCATCGGAAGCCCAGCCGCTATCCAAGGAAGCGGCGGAGATCAATACTACCTGCTCAGCGAAGTTAATGCCCGCACTTCGGGCTTCAAACGCGAATTCGGTATCTACGAAGTTCAACCCCTGTCGTGTAAGTGAGTTTAGAACTCAATCCCGAGCCCCATCGTTCCCACTCGGATCGCTAGGCTCTTGCGGCTTCGCGGGCGCTGAAATATGCGCCCGCGGATGCGCATTGTCGTAGACCTTTACCATCCGTTCGTAATGGTTATGCGTATATCGCGCCGTCGTCGATAACTTGCTGTGGCCGAGCATGTCTTGAATCGCTCGCATATCGGCACCTGCCTCGAGCAAATGCGTCGCAAACGCATGGCGCAAGCCATGCGGCGATACATCGCCACTCAATCCCTTCTCGATTTCGTCGTCGTGCAATAAACGGCGTATGCTCCGCGCCGTAATGCGCCCACCCTTCGCATTGAGCAATAACGCTTCGCCATCTTGGCCGCCACTCTTGTCGACGAGCCCCGGACGCACCTCGACCAAATACCGACCGATCAAATCGATCGCCGTCGACGTCACCGGTATCTCGCGCGGCTTGTTCCCCTTCCCAATCACGCGAATCCAACCCTCGATAAAATCGAAATCGTCGATGTCGACCCGCACTAACTCGCTCACGCGAAGTCCACTCGAATACATCAATTCAAATGCCGTCAAATCGCGGATCTTCAACGCATCCGCCCCCGCCGGAATCGCCAACAATACGCTCATCTGATCGACCGAATACGTCGGACGCAACGACTTCGGCACTTTTGGCGATTGCAAATTCTCAAACGGCACGCGCTCGATCAACTCCTGCCGACATAAATAATGGATAAAACTCCGCACCGACGACACCTTCCGAGCCCTCGACGCCGGCTTCATCCCAATGAGATCGTCGGCTAACCACTGCCGCATCCGCTGCCGCGTCAAGTCTTCGGCCAGTAAATTCGGCATGCCCAACCGCTCAAAATACAATACCATCTGCGATAAATCGCCCGCATACGACGCTATCGTCAAATCGGAATAACCCTTCAATCGCAACGATTGAAGAAACGAATCGATATAATCTGAAACTATAATCGCCATCTTCTGTGTCTTTCGTCTTTCTGCTTTTGTTTTTTGTGGGGGGACCTCTCCCCCCACGCCCCCCGCCAAAGGCGATTGAACCGCAGCACTGCCACGGCACAATCGCCTTTGACCACGAGGGAGGCAAATCGAAGGGCTACAAGGGGAACGACGCGCAGGGAGTGGGGGCACAAACAGCCTCCTGCCCAAGAAGCACTCGCCAACGACCCAAACTAGCACGCAGCCGCCTTTTGCGCAAAAATTTGCCCGCGCCACGAGCTGCGATCAACCCGCTCAAAGACGCGAAAAAATGATGAATGACGGGAATAAATCTGCTAAACTCGCACACCATAGCGCAATAGATAGTCGTATCGTGCGCAACGCGTTCGTTGAACCCGCGCTCCCACACCGGGAACGCATTGGCTGGTTTGCCCCACTCCAATGGGGCAATTGGGTATGAGCAGGAGTTTTGATTCGCCCGCCCTATCGCAAAAGGGCACGGCATCGAAATAGATGGGACGCGACCCCACACACACCGGGATCGCAAAGCAATTCGAAAGAGGAGACCGACATGAAGACGAAAAAGAAATTCGGCATGCGACGACACATCGGAATCACCGCTGCCGCTACACTCATCGCACTCGGCGCAACCGCGTGCGAAGAAGCGTATTGGGGGGGA
>SFMP01000029.1 GCA_004554395.1 Myxococcales bacterium
ATACTATTGCGTTTGGCGCGGTGATGCATTTCTAGCGTATGATTGAATTGAACGGCTAGTCGTCGTAGGGATGTATAAACGATTGTTTGTATTCGATCCGAAGCCCGTTAGGGCTTCTGGCGAGTAGCCCTCGGCAATGCCGGGGGTAAAAGGTGCCACAATTCATATAACCCCCGTTAGGGGTTTCCGCAGTCATTGGTGTGTATCATTATATGTCTTTAGATGTTGTGGTTTGTATCTCATTTAGTCGCAATGTATGATTGAATTTTATATATTATTTAAGTTGAAAACGATCAGAATGAGTTGCTATGCAAGGGGCGTTCATCGTTACGGTTTTGCGTGCGATGTCTATCTACCGATTGTTATCGACGATTGCTAGATGTGAAATGTGATAATTCATTTGGAGGCTTTATGCGCAAAGGTATAGGGTTTTTATCATTTGCAGTTTTTTTATTTGGGTGCGTGTTTCTCTCTCATTCAGCCCCTGTATTTGCGCAGCAAACAGAGTCGCTCGAAACCAACGGCGAAGTGTTTAGCTATCAGGGCGATAAGAAGAAAGAGCTCGATGCAATTATCGCCCATCAGACATTTCAATATGAGATTTCTCGTCGCCCACACATGATCAATTTCTCAGTCGGGTTTATGGGGGATTTTACGTATCCGAGAGCGGGCGGCATCGTTCCGTTCGATCTCTTGTTAAATCTCGGCTACGAATACCGCATCAATTCGTACTATAGCACGGGGGCTGAATTTGAATTGGGACTCGCTTCTGCCATTTGGCCTTATATTGTAAGGGTAAAGTGGGCAAACGATGTCGTATTATTTAGCGAAGAATCATTTGGTGTTATTCTCGAAGCCGATTTGGGTTATTCTAATGTGGAGGTCGAAGATGATTTGAGTGATTCTCCTCGCTACAATGGGGAGCGTGTTCCATCAGGTCGAAGTCATGGGATAAATATTGCTGTAGGTGCAAAGTTTAGTTGGCGTTTGACTTCATTAGTGTCGCTGTATTTCGGATTTAAAGTGACGAATGAAATCCTCTTTGCCATTCCACTTTATGAATTGGATAGAGATGAGACGACGGTCGATGTATTTGTCGATGGATCGATAGGTGTAGCATTTCATTTTTAACGATAGTCGTCGATAATGGAATGTGACAACCGTCGAGAAAGGCGCGGTGTATATCGTCGGTTTACCGACGATATAGCCGCGCAAACGCGCCGTATGCTTGCAGGGCGTTAGCCCGAAACCATAGGCGCGTGGCGTCGCTATGGGCATCGCCCATAGCGACGCCTCCGAAAGTCGAACGAGAGTTATAGAGTGTATTCTCGACATTTGACATTGGTGAGAATGGCTTTCTTTTCACATGCGTGCTCGCAGGCATCTTCGAGGAGTGCTCCGTGGCAAGCGATGTCGCAGGCTTGTTCGATGAGTTCGCTTTTTGCTTCGATTTCTGAGTCTTCGATTTTGTCGACGTCGTAGGCGACGTCTTCGTATTGTACGGATGCGGTGCAACGAACTTTTGCGGGGCGTGCGGAGTGTGTGCACGTGACGGCCGAGAGTATGGCGGATTTTTCGCATGCGCGTTCGCACGAGTCTTCGAGTAGTGATCCGCGGCATGCTTCTTCGCAAGCGACTTCGACGAGTTCGCTTTTTGCCTCGATTTCGGATTCGTCGTTTTTGCTGACGTCATAGGAGACGCCCTCGTAGGTGACGGTGCCGGAGCATCGGACGGTGTCGTCGTTGGCGCAGGCGTTGCTGGCTCCGAGAGACAAGAAAGCAAGTATTATTAATGCATGAAGAGATTTATTCATAGTTCTCCTAGTGGGATGGGGTTGTTTCGATGGCCATCATTTTGTCGACGCGTCGTTGGTGACGTCCGCCTTCGAAATCGGTGGCGAGGAATGTTTTGACGGCATTGAGCGCAATGGCTGGCCCAGTGATGTTGGCGCCGAGGCAGAGGACGTTTGCATCGTTGTGTCGTCGCGTCATTTCGGCTTCGTAGGCATGGTGGACGAGCGCGGCGCGGATGCCGTGGACTTTGTTTGCGGTCATTGAGACGCCGATGCCGGTGCTACAGACGATGATGCCGACTGGGGCTTGACCTTGGGCGACAGCGTGTGCGACGGCGGCGGCAAAGTCGGGGTAATCGCAGGAGTTTTTGTCGTGCGTGCCCATGTCGATGACGTCGTAGCCGTCGGCTTGGAGCTGGTCTTTGATCGCCTCTTTCATGTCGTAGCCGGCGTGATCGCTGCCAATAGCAATTTTCGAACCTTTTTGAATCATGATTTGTTCCTCCTTGGTTGCGTCGCCGCGAGAAGCAGGCGAATGGTATTATATACGATGATATATATCGTTATATGCGAAGATATATATCACTTGCTCGTAGCAAGTGGCGCGCCCGAGATTTGGGTCGAGCGCGTGTGGATAATACTATTTTGCGAGCAGTTTTTCGAGTTCTGTGAGCGTATTGTCGAATTCTTTTAGAGCAAATTCGATGGGTGCAGGTGTGTTCAAATCGACGCCGGCGTTTTTGAGGAGCACGACGGAGTTGTCGGATCCGCCAGCCTTGAGCATATCGATGTATTTGACGGCGTTTTGCGGGTCGGATTCGATGAGGTTGGCGAATGAGAGGGCACTCGAGAGCCCCGTCGCATAGCTGTAGACGTAGTACTTATAATAGAAGTGTGGAATGTATGCCCATTCGGTGCGCGTGGCGTCGTCGATGACGTATTCGGGGCCGTAGTATTTGCGCAGGAGTTCGGCGTATTTATCGTTGAGCCATTGGGCATGGATGGGGATGTTTTGCTCGATGGCGGTGTGTGCCGCCCATTCGAATTCGGCGAAGAGCGTTTGTCGGTAGATCGTGGTGCGAATGTTTTCGAGCTTGTCGACGAGGAGGTCGATTTTTTCGGCGTCGGATGTCGAATTTTTGTAGAGATAATCGTTGAGTATAGCTTCGTTTGTGGTCGAAGCGATTTCGGCGAGGAGCATCGTGTAGTGATAGGAGCCGGCGGGTTGTGCTTGCATGGCGTAGATGCTGTGCATCGAGTGCCCGAGTTCGTGTGCGAGTGTTGAGACGTCGTCGAGGGAGTCTTGGTAATTCATGAGGATGAAAGGATCGATGCCGTAGACGGAGCACGAATAGGCGCCGCTGCGCTTGTCGGCGTAGGGTAGCAAGTCGATGGAACCTTTGGCAGGGTCCATTTCGGCGCGGAGTCGTTCGATGTAATCGTTGCCGAGCGGCGCGAGTGCCGTGGTGATGAGCGTGACGGCTTCGTCGTATGTGTAGGGCTTTTCGACGCCTTCGGAGAGGGGAATGTACATGTCGTGGAGGTGGATGGAGTCGAGTTTTAGGATTTTTTTGCGCAGGGCAACGTAGCGATGAAGCGGGGCGACGTTTTTGCCGACGGTGGTGATGAGGTTTTCGTAGATGGAGACGGGGATATCGTCTTTATCGAGGTATGCGGCTAGGGCGGTGTCGTATTTGCGCGATTTTGCGAAGAGTACGTCGTTTTTGAGTTGTCCAATGTAGGCGTTGGCGAAGACATCTTCGTATTTTTTGAGCGTCGTCATGAGTCCATCGACGGCGTTTTTGCGGACTTCGCGGTTATCGCTGCGTCGATATTTGGGGTAGTTCGACAAAGTGAGTTGTACGTCTTTTCCGTTTTCGTCTTTGATGATGGGGAGTTGCATCGACGAGAGCATGGCGTCGAAGACGTCTTCGCTATTGGAGTGGATTTCGTTGAGGTCGATTTCTGCCCAAAGGTTGTCGCCGGCGAGCGAGAGTACGCGTTCGGCATCGGGCGAGAGTACGCGGTCGGCACGTCGGACGATGTTTTCGATATAGGCTTTGTGTCGTTTGAGTGGCTCGTATTGGGCATAGTAGCCGACGAGCGTATCGTGTGAGAGTTTGAGGAGATTGTCGCGAACCGATTTTGAACGATCCATAAACGCATTGAGGACGGCCATCGATCGCTTTTGGTCTTCGTTGGCAGCGGCACTGGGCTGTGTGTCGGTCATCATGTTGGCGTAGAGCGTGAGTTTGTTGACGGCGGTGTGTAGATCGAAATAGAGATCGAGGCAGGCATTGATATTTTCAGCCGAATCGAATGGTGCGCATGTGTCGAGCTTCTGGAGGTCGTTGGCAGTCGAATCGAGAGCAGCTTTGAAGGCATCGTGCGAGGCGAAGAGGCGATCGGTTTTCCAGAGGTATTTTGCGTCGATGTCTTGTCGCGATTTGACGCCGACTTTTTGAGTTTTTTGCATATCATCCGCTTTGTCGTCGTCGCCGGTGGCGGCGGTGGGTTGTTCGATTTGTTCGGCTTGTTCGGCTTCGACTTTGCAGGCGTCGCAAGCTTCGGCGACGGGGCATGGGGCTTGTGGTGGGCACGATGGCGAGCAAGCGTTAGCGGCGAGTAGCGTAGCGGCGACGGTGAGGGGGAGCGTAATGCGCGAATAATGCATGGATTCGTAATCTCCTTTGAGAATAAAATGATACGAGTCGCAAGGCGCAGAGCAGGGAGCTTTGCGCACGCGACGACTGTTCGGAGTGTTAGTCTTAATGGGCGTCATTCGCAAGTAATATGTCAATTCCCGTTTTTATCGCGCGAAAAGTGTGGTAGTGGAGTGCGGCTTTTTTGGTCTTTTTTCGTCGGAGGTCGAGATGAGATTTCGCGTTGTTTCAGTCGTTCTGGTTTTGCTTTTTGGTGTTTTGTCGTCGGGATTTGTATGCTCGACGCGCGTCGAACGCTTGGAAGCCGATGTCGCAGCACTTCAGCTCCAGTTTGGCGAAATTCAGAAGCGCGTCAACAACGACCAAACGCAGTTGACCGAGATGATTTTGCGAGCCGATAAGAAGCTCGAAGCGCTCAATTCGAACCAAGATCAAGCCCAATCTCAAGTGTCGGAGCAAAACGTGCAACTGGCGTTAGAACTCGAACAGGAACGCAACCAGTTGGCGGCGATGCGCGGTCGGCTCGATCTTCAGCAAAAGGCGCTCGACGAAATACAGGCAAACCTCCAGAGCGTCTTGGGGACGATGGCGAGTACATCGGGTGGAACGAGTGTCATATTGCCTGCGAATCAAGAAGAGCTCTATGCGTTTATCGGGGCAAAGAAGGCAGAAGGCGACGAAAAGATGCGCAAAGCTGGCATCGTCGAGTTTTTGGCGCGTTATCCGTCGGATTCGCGTAGCGAGCAACTGCTCGCCGATCTCACGACGATATACTTTCAAGATGGCGCATATCGCGAAACGGTGACGTCGGCGGCGCAATACATTCAGCAGTATCCGAATGGCGCCAACCAAAAACAGATGATTTATCTCATGGGCGATGCAGGGCTTGCGATGAAGAACTGCGAACTCGCTAAGAAGTCGTTCACCCTCTTAGAGTCGAAATATAGCGGATATAAGGATGCCGCGGCTAAGCTCAAAGAGGCGAACAATTGTCAATAAAAGAGGATTATGAATCACACCAATCACCATAAGGAAAGTAATATCGAAGTTCGTCAGATGGAAATCGGCGATTTGGCAGACGTCTTCCACCTTGGCGAGCGTTTGTTTACGGCAGATAAATGGCCGGCATTATATCGCACGTGGGACGAGTTCGAAGTCGTGTCGTTTTATGCATCGGATACGGATACGTGTTTTGTTGCAACGCGCGACGACAAAGTCGTTGGGTTTGCATTGGGCAATATTATTGAAAAGGAAAAGAGCGCGTGGACGTATGGTTATTGCGTATGGCTAGGCGTAGATCCGGATTGCAGTCGCAGCGGTGTGGGATCGTTGCTCTTTAGTGCATTGCGCGATCAATTTATTGAAATGGGGGCGCGTATGATCCTCGTCGATACCGATGCCAATAACGAGCCGGCTATCAATTTCTTTAAAAAGACGGGCTTCGACCACGAAAATGCACATGTATATTTATCGATGAATCTCACGCATTGCCCAGAGTATCAGCAATATCATCGTAAATTGAAAGATTGATAATTTTGCTTTTTATTGAAAAGTCGGAGTGGGCGATCGCATAGCGTATCGATATAGATCATAGTGCGATCGCTACAAGCTCGCGCCCTGCGGGCGCGGGGAATGTAGGGGACTCGGCACCGAGCATATCGATATAGATCATAGTGCGATCGCTACAAGCTCGCGCCCTGCGGGCGCGGGGAATGTAGGGGACTCGGCATCGAGCATATCGATATAGATTATAGTGCGCTCGTTGCAAGCTCGCACCCTGCGGGCGCGGGATTGTTGGGGACGCCGAGCGTATTTTGTGTTTACAAATCGACTCGTTGCTTGGGGGAATTCGATAGTTGCACGAGGCGTTTGATTCGCTCGGAGGCGATTTGTCGCTGTTGCGATTGGACTTCGGGGACATATTGCCATTGCAAGACGGCGCCTTCGACTCGTGCCGTGGGCGGCAAGATGTTTCGCGGAACGTCGAAGCGTTCGCCGTCGGCATCGAGGGTTGCATAGTCGTCGGAGATCCGATCGACGACGATATAGTTTTGGGGCGTCGTTTGCGGACTGGTGGGCGGTAGGTTTTGACTTTTTGGCAAGGCGGCGTGCGATGCGTTGGGGGCGCGATAGTGCGTGTTGACGGCTAAAAGCACTCGGGGATTGCTGGTAGGCTCGAGAAATGCGTTTTGGATTTGTGGCGCGGCGAGGGAATGGCTCGGGGCGGGCACATCGAGAAAGGCGTCTTGGGTTTGAGCGCAGAAAAAGAATGAAGCGATAATCGAAAACAGATGCGTGAAGTTCA
>SFMP01000030.1 GCA_004554395.1 Myxococcales bacterium
CCAAAAGAAGTACAATTGTGTGATAGGCAAGACATAGAAAAATGTGAACAAAGTATCGTTTTGGATTAATCATTCGAAACGAGAATCTTGCCTATATTTCCCCCCCCACGCCCAACACCTAACAAGCAGTTGGGCGATTTTAGCGCACAAACCACTCCAAATCCTCGCATGCCTATCGTCGTTTTTCTTTGATCTCACAGCAGAAATTGCGTTGACGACCGGTAAATCGCAGTACTATAATTACTATAGGTGTTTTTGTCTTCTTTTTTCGGAGGAATGGACGATGACGTATGCACAAGAAAAAAAATCGAATTCCATCGATGCTCAACAAAGTTCACAGACTGGTGGCGCGACGGTAGCCTCTTCCAACGCAGGTGCGAAAGATGCTCAGATGACTCAGGGCTTTAGCCTCGAGTCGGGTGCTATCGCGAACACGCTCGAAAAGGGCGAATCGGCAAAACCGGGCTGCAATCCCTATGGTACGTTTAATTACTATCGATCAAACGGTGCACTTGGGAGTTGCTACTTTGGCAAAATCGACGGCAAACCGATCTACGAACACACTGTCGGCCGCCTTCTACAGCTGACGAATTCGGGTTCGACGCTCAACTTTAGCTATACCGATGGCGATCAGCCGCGAACCGTACAAGGTCGCCTATTTGCTTTGGGCAAGTATCAAATCATCCCCGACACGCTCAGGGCAGCGCAAATTGCAACGGGAATGAAAGACGACGATCTGTTTTCGCCACGAAATCAAGACATTTGCTTTAGCAAATATCTCATTGTCGAAAAGCGCCCAGCCATCATGAACTATCTCATGGGCAAAGGCTCAATCGACGACGCAGCAAGAGCCGTTGCCCAGGAATGGGCTTCGGTTGGCATTAAACCCGGCACGATTAACCACTATAACATCACCGGCAAAGACTCTGGCAAAACGAGCTATTATGCAGGTGACGGGGTAAACACTGCGAGTATTTCTTATGCCGAAATCGTCGAAGCCCTCAAAGCCGATAAGGCGTCGATCGAAGCTGGTGGTTTGGCCAATAATACGATTGTGCATGGCAATACGATTGCGACTTCGTCGCCAACTCAAGAAGCCGCGCCCAAGCCCGCCGAGCCCGTCGCAAATTCGGCTAAAATCGATACAAGCGACATCCCGACGAGTTCCGTTCAAATCGATATCGAATACGCCATACGCGTCAATAAACAATATCGCTATTCCACCGAAACGTGGAAAGAAATCCAACGCGGCGTTGGGCTCACGGGGAGTGAAATCGATGGCATTTGCGGGCGAAAGACCTGCAAGGCGATTGGCGATTGGCAGGCGACAAACGGCTTTACGGGGAAGGGCGTCGACGGCATTTGCGGTCCAAATACGCTAAATGCACTTCGCGCAAAAGGCGCCAACACGGCATCGCAATCCGACGACGCACAACCGCAACAGGCTCAACAACCTGCGGCGAAATCCGAAGGCAAAACGTCGAACGAAGTCGATAAACCCGCCGAAAACAAACAGTTCAAGTATTTCTCGATCGCAGAACTCTCGCATAGCGATACGGCACAAGCTCGAGGTATCGACAATACCCCTACCAAAGATGTCTCAGAACGCCTCAGTGCCCTTATCACCAACTGCCTCGACCCCTTGCGCGAAGCCTATGGCGCCCCTATTCGCGTCAACTCTGGGTATCGTTCACCTGCTGTCAATAAAGCCGTTGGAGGTGCAACGCGTAGTCAACACCTCACGGGCGAAGCCGCCGACCTCGCTACGGGATCTCGCGATTCAAACAAACGACTCTACAACCTCGTCATACAACTCAAAAACACTCAAGGATTCAAATTCGACCAGCTCATCAACGAATATAATTATTCGTGGGTACACGTCAGCTATTCGAAGAATCAAGCGCGATTCCAAGAGCTCACCATTGGTTAATACACAAAAGCCCATCGCCAAAAGCGATGGGCTTTTTATTATCTTTATGGTTTCTCCATTCCCAATGCGATGATTGAACTATGCATCGTCGTAATCGTCATCGTCGTCATAGTACTCATCATCCGATATCCGAATCAACTGCCCCATCGATCGCGCCTGCGCTTCGGCGGCACTCACGAGGCATTCCATGTCGATCGGTTTATGGCGAGCCGCCGCCGATATCGATGCTTTGAGAACGGCATTTCGTATATAACCACCGCTCATTTCAAATGTTCGAGCGAGCCATTTCCAGCGGATATCTTCGGCGATAGGTGCACCGGGGGGCATCATGCGTTGCCATAATTTAACGCGAGCATCGACATCGGGCATCGGGAAATCGACGATAAATCGAATACGTCGGCGAAAAGCATCGTCGATGCTCTTCGACAAATTCGTCGTGAGTATCGTCATGCCATCGAACGATTCTAACTTTTGCAATAAAAAATTGATTTCGAGATTGGCATATCGATCATTCGACGATTTGACTTCGGTTCGCTTGGCGAAGAGAGAGTCGGCTTCGTCGAACAATATAATCGCTTGAGCCTTGGCGGCTTCGTCGAATATCTTGCCCAAATTCTTTTCCGTCTCGCCGATATATTTATCGACGATGCGCGATAAATCGACGCGGTAGAGGACTTTGCCGAGCTCATTGGCAAGGGCACAGGCCAGCAAAGTCTTCCCCGTTCCTGGCGGGCCGGCAAAGAGCACCGACAGTGCGTTTCCATAGGGTGATCGTTGCCGAAATCCCCATGTATCGAGTACGCAATGGAGCTGATTGGCGTATTCTAAGATTTCATCGACCTGAACTTTAGCTTCATCGGTGAGCACAACCCCCGATAGCGGTACATCGCTCACAGTGATCTCTGCCAAAGTCCCAAGTTGGTGGCGAAAACTCTTTCGTATTTCATTTAATATATGATGCGATTTCAATCGCCCATTGCCACCATTCGTTGCATCTTTTCGCGCCTGTTCGGTAGCATCTCGCACGACTGTAAATATATTCCCAATCGGAAGTGCATAATTTCGCGAAAAGACATCTGCCATTTTTTCGCGTTCCGCCTTGCTTCCTCCGACGAGGGCTTTCATCCAAATGGATCGCGCTTGTTCGACGCTAGGCGGCGCGATTTCAATCATTGCAGGCTTGCCAAAAGCATCGTCTAAAACGGGCATATAACTCGGAGCGAGGATAAATATCTTCGACGGATAGGCGCGCGACAATTGTGCAATCGACGCGGCATTTTCTGTCAATTTCTGTGCAATATCACTCGTCGTCTCGAGTGCATCGAGGCGCAAAACGAGTTCGCTATGAGCCAATACGGCTTCGCGCATGACGCCCGCGAGCCTATCGACGATATCGACACTAGGAACCGAAGCGAGCATGTGGCTAAAATCGACTTCTAGCAACGATTTCCCCGACTTCGCCCCGACGAGCGACGATAAGATCGTCCGGCGACCGCTATGCGGTGCGCCACATAAGCAAACGTTCTGCGCGCCGCCTTCGATCGCATATTCGATAGATTCGACGATTTCTGAAGCGCCGAGTAGTCTCCGCTTGGGCACGACGCTCTCGACAATTGACATCCCCGGTAGATAAGCCCCTTGACGCGATCGACCAAAGAACGCATCGACGACCGATTGATCGACGTGAACTGGCGAGTAAAGTCTGGGCGTTTCGTAGGGATACTCGATCCGCTTGCCCAATAAAATGAGGCGCATCTGTCGCAAAATGCCATCTTCGCGAAACGCCGAATAGACGGCGTCGCGCTCTGCGCCATCGCTACCGAGCAATTGGATGAGAAACGAAACCGTCGGCAGGCGAACCGAAAAATCTGCCCAAGCCACGGTCATGAGCTTGAGCAAATCTTCGGTCGACATGATGGCGACCATCGAAACGAGAATTTCGAGCTCGGTTTCGTTGAGCCCAAATCCATGCATGAGGCGCAGAATGGGCCCATCGTCTGGCACCGATAGGAGCGTTTCGATATGGGCAGAGACGAGAGCCAGTTGGAAATCGGCATCGGCAGATGTCGGAACGCGATGTGCATCGAGCCATTCGATGCAATAATTCCCTTCTCTGCTCAAGCTCTCTCCAAACGTCAGGATCGATTCGAGCTCTTCGCTACCAACGCATCGGTCGGTATACGTCTTTTCGCTACTGACGAGGCGATGCGGATAACGCCGCATATAACAAACCAATCGCCAGAATAGCCGCGTGCACATGAGATTAAACAAGATATCTTGCCGCGTTGCCGCATCACATGCTTCGTATTCCGAACGCCACCGCGCCACGATTTCATCGGCATCGCGAAGGGCTTCTTCCGTTCCATCGACTTCGTTCTCTGCCATCTGCCACTCCTACACTTACTTCACCTTCTTTGCCTTTATCCCGGCTGCGCGAAGCGCAAGGGCGACTGCCGAACTCGTCCCCTTCCAATCGCAAAGCCCAGGAATCTTAATCTGCCACTTATAATCTTTCGTCTTCATACCGATGAAGTTTTTCGATTCTGTATAGTGGACATAGATGAGCCCAGAAGCGATGCATTCCGAGATGATTTGCTTCACGACGCTGCCCATGCGGCCTGCTGTCTTGAGCAAAGCAATCGGCGAACTGATGGCGAATCCGACGAGTCCTGCAGCCGCTTTGATGAGCTGCGTAAAGCTCATGTTCTGGATGACCATCTTCTCGGCGAGTTGTCCGAGGGCCTCGGTACGTTCTTTGAGGAAATCGACCATCGGCGCCATGATTCTATTCATGGGCGGCGTCATCGATTTGACCTTCTTGTCGATCGCTTCGAGAACCTTCTGCAACATGCCATTTTCGCGTGCCTGGATGACGAAATCGGCGATTTCGAGCAATTTAGGCGGCAAGAATTGACGCCATCCACCTTTGATGAGGTCTTTGAGCGCTTCAAATCCGTCTTTGATGGCATTGACTTTCGCCTTGATAGTGGCGAGCGACAATTTACCCGTGAACACTTGAATGGCGACGTATACCGCTACGCCAATCGCACCACCGGCGACAAACGATTTGACGAGGTTCGAGATAAAGCTGACGGCATCGCCAATCGCCGACATGCCCTCGGCGACCTTCTTGATCTTCGTCACGACACTATCGGTACCCTTGACATCGCTTGCACTGCCGACATTTTGTCCCATCGATTTTTTGCCGACATCGCCGGCTTTTGGCAATTGGGGTTTGCCTTTTTCGACGGCACCGGCACCACTCGATTCTTTCGCTTTGTATTTTGCCTCTTCGCCTTTCTTCGCTTCGGCTTTCGTCTGTTTGGCATTGCTCGGGAGATCCGTCTTGACGCTGCCCTCGCTTTCGCTCGTCGCGCCTTTGTCGCCAAACGAGAACTTTTTGCTCCAATCGAACTTGAAGATATTGCCCAAATCGTATTTGAACTCGGCAATCTTATACTTCGGATTGTAACCGAGGATCTGCGCATAGAGCTCGGGCGAAATCGAAAGCGATGCACTGGCGCTCACGCCAAACCCTAACTCGAGTTCACCCGCGAGCCCCTGCTTGCCACCTTTGAGTTTGCCGCCGACGGCTCCCGATGCCGAAGCATCGAGCTCTGCCTTGCCCCTGACGCGAATACCCGCCGAGAATCCCGTCACGCCTAGGCCAACGCTAATATAGGGCGATATATTGGCCGACAACTGAAGTCCAGTCGTCGCATCGAGTCCGATTTCGAAATCGGGCAACGCGCCGCCCTTGAGATCGTTGAGCTCAAACGGGCCGATATCGAGGTTTGCATTGATGCGAATCGCCTCCATATCGATCGAGGCGCCAACGCCAATCCCCGCTTCTGCCGTAATCGGAACGGGGCCTGCCATGGCGTTGAGCCCTGCGAGCTTGAGATCTTTGCCAAACGCCATGAGCGTGCGAGCCGGCACGAGCTCGACGTCTTTCGCTTCCAAACGACCTTTGATCGTCGGATTGTCCCAAGAACCGTTGGGGAATTCGACGTTGACTTTGCCCAAGAGCCAATCGGTAATCTTGAAATCCAATTCGCCCGTCGCCGTGAGCTCGGGCGTATCGGAGTTGTATTGAACATCGGCTTTGCCGTGCAAACGACCGTCAAACGCGTCGACTGTCAAACCGCCATCGAAGTGAATGACGTCGTTCGAACCGTTTTCGCCCTTCTTCCAGCCAAATTCACGACAATCACCCGTGAGCTTAAAGTCGTCTTTCGTAAACTCGATGCACGCGCCTCCAGCGACTTCTTCGAGCTTATTCTTCTTGATGTCGACACTCCCCGACAACGACGTCAACGATAAACCATTGGCAATTTCAAACTTCTCGCCTTTTAATGTCGCCGTTCCATTAAACTCTTCAATCGTCTGCGATTCGACATCGAGTTTTGCATGATTCTCAACGAGGATTTCAGAACCCGACGACTTGCCATTGACTTTGGGCGCCTTGATACCGATGATCAAATTGCCTTCGATATCTTTGATCACGCCATTTTCGAGCTTCGCTTCGCCCCCCGATGTCGCCTTGAGCGCAAATTGCGAGCTCCCTTTGGGCAATTCCAAATCTTTCAATAATTCGATCTTACCCGTGCCGCCAAACGTGCCGTCTGCTTTATTATACTTCCCGTCGACGATTCCACCTTGGAACAAAGGCGTACCATCGGTTTTGACTACGATACCAAAACCGCCTTCGAGACTTTCAATTTCATTATTTTGAATGTCGCATATAAACGACGTTCCGATTTCGGCACCCTTGTCGGAGACGAAAAACTCGGTCGTGCCCGATTTTCCGATGCTCTTTTCGCGCGTAAACTGCCCCTTGACTTTGGCGCTAAACTTATCCATTTCGCCCGTGCAATCGAATTCATCTTCGCTTTCGAACGACATGTAATCGCCATCGCCATCGGCTAATGCCAAGTTGACTTTGCCCTTGATTCCAAGCTCATTATTTGAAATCGAGACTTCGACAGACGATTTCTTGAGGATGAGTTTGTTGTCTTTGCCTACAGAACAGAGCTCTTTTTCGTCGACAACGGCTTTTCCCTTTGCCATGACGAGCTTTTCATTGGCAATATCGTAATCAAATTCAATATTGCCACGAACTTTGAGCAAACTCGCTTCTTCATCTTCCGATTTTTCTTCGAGGTAGAGGCCCGCTTTACCAAAAATGCGATTGATTTCGCTGTTTTCGATATTGACATCGATCGACGCAGCCGCGCCCTTGTCGCCGCCCAAGCCGTATTCATATTTACCATTAGAAATCTGACCAAGTTTGACTCTATTCTGACACGAAAGTGTGACAAGACCTCCGAATCCCGTCTCGCGCGTATAATTGACGCCTTGACCAGAATCGACGACGAAAAGCGCCGTCTCGTCGTTCTTGAGCTTGAGATCGAGATTGATCTTGCCCTTGAAACAAGCCGAAACGATGCCTTGCGAATCGAATTCTGCTTCGACCGACCCCTCTTCGGAATGGATCTTGAGCTTATCGCTCAATTGCGCATCGAGTTGAACTTTGCTCGTCACTTTGAGTTCGTGAATTTCACCCGTATCGACGTCGATATTGAGCGACGCTTTGCCATCGGTCAACGTCGCCGAAGCATCGTTTTGCGTCCCCTTCAATGCAGCTTTTGCTTCGAAGCCCGCGCTCCCCGTCAATGACTTGAGATCATTGTCTTTGAGCGTTGCCTTCAGCCCAGTTCCTTTCGACTTGAGCGTAAACGATCCGTCTGCACCCGTCGCATCGCCCTCGCCGCCACCTTTTCCGCCACTCCCTGGCTTAAAGACGATGTCTTTGACGGGCTGAACCGAAACGCTGCCGCTAAATTTCTTGTCTTTCGGACGATACGTCATATTGGCGCATTTTAGCCGCGCGGCAAATCCATCCGGAATCGCTCCGATATTTCCAGCCGCGACTTTGTAATCGATCGCCATGCTACCCGAAACTTTATCGATTTCGGTATCGCTCATCTTGAGACCAAATTTCGCTCCTTTGCGAAGTTTGATTTCATCGACTTCTTCGATCGCATCGATGATGCAATCTTTCGTCGTCGAAACTTCGATGTCACCATCGACCTTGCCTTTGCCTTGGATATCCAAAACTGTGAAATCGCTCGTTCCCTTGAATTCAATCGGCGTATCCGTCTTAAGCGCCTTCGTCTCGCCATTAAATCCAGCATTCAATGTAATCGATTGAATTTCACTATCTTGAATCGATGCCGTTACAATCGACGATTTTCCTACCGTCAGTTTCGTATGCTGATCGGCGCCAAAGACCATCTTTACATCCGACATCGGCGTTATCGTCGCCTGATCCGATGTCACGCCAAGTGTATCTTTATTGACTTGGGCGTCTTTGAGTTTAATCGTAAACTTCTCACTACCCTCTTCGAAGTAGCGATGCGTTATCTTCGTCTCGGCCTCGGCATCGACTTCGATCGACGATATCTCGTTATTGTCGACGACAAATGTCAAATTATTGCGCAAATTCCCCGTCAACTTGAGCGTGTTTGCACCTTTCGTATCGCCAACGAGCCACAAATCTTTGCGCAAACTGTTCTTAATCGTGCCCGAAAACTTCTCTTCGGCAACGCGCAATGTGAAATCGGCAACTTTGCCTTCGACCGATAAAGTCTTGCCCTTGCCTTTGCCCGATTTCAACGGCACATCGGCCTCATAACACAACGTTCCCGACAACGTATCGACTGCAGAATCGACGATTTGTACATCGAACTGCGATTGTTCAGTGCGGCGTTTGCTGTCAATTTTGACATCGACGAGCGGCGATTTGTATTCAATATCGCTTTCGAGAATGGCTGTTGCAGAACCATTGAGCATTCCCGAATTGACGTCATACGTACAACCATTGAAATCGCCTTTGAATTGCAACGGCGCACCACCCGATTTATCGGATTTGCCGTCGCCTTGCTTCGCACCTTGAGCAGCACCTTCGCCACCCTTTCCACCGGCACCGCCTCCAGCACCTGCCGCGTGACCATAGTCGTATTTACCCGCAAATTTAATCGGTTCAATTTCGGCTTCCGTCAGCGTAACCGTCGCCGTCGAATCTTTCAAAATTTGTAACTTCGTCGTTCCAACTTTGTAATCTTGCGTCACGACGAAATCGCCCGTGCCTTTGAAAGCATCGGCACTCAGCTTCGCTTTGAAATCGCATGTCGCCATTTCATCGCCACCACCTTCGCCGCCTGCGCCAGCCGCACCCAACAATTTGAGCTTGCCAGCCGCATCGAGCTGTTCATCGGCATACGTCACCTTGATGCCGTTTTCATCGCTCTTTATCCGCGGTGTATCGAGGCTAAGCAACCCATCGACATGCGTCAAACCTTCATTCGATGCAAAATCGGCGACAAGCGTCTCGAACTTCAACGGCTTAAATTCAACGGGTTGCGCCAAACTCACTTTGCCACTAAATTGCCCATCCGATGCAAACGTCGATTCATCTAAATTAATCGCTATATCGTGACGGCCAACTTTGAATTTTGCATTCCCCGTCGCCGTCCCGCTAAACCCTTGCTCATCAATGGCAATATCGCCCGACAATGTCGTCGTCAAAAACGCCTTGTTTCCAATAATCGGTACTTCTTCGGCGTTGAGCGTGACTTGACCACCTGTTAAATTGTTCTTTTCAATATTAACAGTGCCATCGGCTTGTATGATTCCGCCCAATTTCGTCGAAATCGTACAATTCGCATCGAGTCCACCATCATAAGACACCTTATCGATCGTGAGCTGAACCGTCGTCGCCTTGGCATTCTTCGATCCGCCTTTTTTGCCGCCTCCAGCCACATTGCCCGTCTTTGCGCCGCCCTTGAATTCATACTCGGCAAACGTCACACTATTGAGCAATTGCGCCGTAAAACTCGCGCCATTGTAATCGATTTCGAGGTCGACCGCGCTCTTCGGATCCGCCAATTTGCTCACATTCGTAAGGCTCAGCGTTCCCTTTGCCGCACTCACCGTGCCATTTGCCGCATTGATCGTCACCGACCCCGTATACGACACGCCCGCCGACGCAGCCGCCGCATTCTTGCCACCCGATTTTCCGCCCGATTTTCCGCCCGCCGACTGCGATATTTCGAGCGAACCATCGATCGATGTATCATCGCCACCAGTCTTGACTTTCCCTTTGCCATTGACCGACACATCGCTCAAAATCTTCGACGCCCCCGCAATTTCGCCCTCAAATCCGGGCTTCTCGCCATTCGTCATGGCGAGTTGCGTCGTCAATCCATCGTCGAGCCCGGGAATTTTGAGCTTTGCAACGCCGATTTTCACATTCGGCGTGTAATTCGAACCTTCCGTTCCCACGCGCGTCATTTCAACATCGACTTGCGCCGACTCCATCAGCGCCGCGCCGAGCTGCCCTTTGGCAGTAATCTTCGACACTTTCTTATTATGATATGAAACCGCCCCCGACACACTTTTCAAAAACGGTATCGGCAATTGCGACGCCGACAAACGATGCTGCCCCTCGGCACTCGCCACTTTCACTTTGACGTTGTTGAGCCCGAGTTTCGGCAAATTGACCGTAAACTCCTTCTCCCCCTCGTCTTCCGGTTTCGCGCCCGTCTTATCGTCGCTCTTGAGCAGCGTGCTCCCCGCCTTCGACGATTTCAACGCAGGCTTCTGCGCCGGTTTCAGCGTCTTCTGCGCACTTTCCGCCGCCGCCTTCGACCGAGCCAACACATCGTTATGGATCTTGCGCAACTGCGCCTTCCCCATCACCTTGCCAAGTTGCTGCATCACACGCGCATAAACATAAGGCCGGTCACTGTAAAGCGCCCACAAATCGCGCACGATATCGCTCGACTGCTGCAAATTCCTCAGCAACTCGCGATTCATCTCGTCGCCCGTCAACCGCTTCGACACCTCTGTCACACGTGTCAACTTTTCCGACAAACTCTGACGTTCAAGTTCAAAACCCGACATAACGTCTCCTTCTCGAAATATGGATAAACCCAAGGAATACGCCGAATCATTTCAACGCATTCCACCTGTAAAAAACTGTAACTTATACTGCAAAATCCCAAAAACGGAAATACCGAATGTTTTGTTTTTGCTGTATTTTTTCTCTTTTCTTTGTCCACAATTTCGACTAAGGTACGCCGTTTTTTTTCATAGTTTTCGCCATTCGACTTTAATAATCATTTTAACACCATAAATCATATAAACATCACTTAATCATATATACACTTATACATAACAACACATAGCATACATTTATCCGTTCCATCCTTTTTTTTACACTTTGGGAACGCGCTATTGCCGTTGGCAATACGCGCGTTCGTCGCCCTATTTCGCTTCGCTCAATACGGGCTCTGGCTCCGGCTATGTGCTCGTTTCACTGCGCGCATACGCCTCCGCAGCGCTGCTATTGCCGTTGGCAATACGCCGCGCTACACCTACGGCGCAATAATCCCATACCGCACAGGTTACACCGAACGATTTGCCATTCCACGACTGCCCCTAACGATGAATCGCCATGGCAACAACTTGTTCATTGTATATTTTTCCATGACATCACGGGGCACAGGCGATTCGCGACTGAATATGGTAATCACAGCGCAACGCGCACATGGTGTGCGTTGCACTATGACCTGAAATGCGCTTTGCTTTGCAAAATCAGACGTTCCAGGACTGGTCCGATAAACGCAAAAATCCTTCAACACAGCGATATGCCAAATCTAAAACAGGCCATCGCTCGTTCAATCAAACGATTAGCGATTGACGATATCGAACGTCTCTTGGGCAATGGCGAGTTCTTCGTTCGTGGGGATAACCCACACGTCGACTTTAGATGCGTCGGTCGAAATTTTGCGTTCTTTGCCGTGGCAATCGTTTCGTTCATCGTCGATTTCGACGCCCAAAAGCCCCAATCGTTTGCAAACCTCACCGCGGACGTATGGCGAATTCTCACCAATTCCCGCCGTAAAGACGATCGCGTCGACGCGCCCCATGACCATCGCATAGGCACCAATGTATTTGACGATGCGATAATTGAAGACGTTCATGGCGCGAATCGAGGCGGCATCGCCCTTTTCAACGCCTTCTTCGAGAACGCGGCAATCGTTCGAAATTTCAGAAAGCCCCAATAGACCCGATTTTTTATTGATGAGTTCGTCGAGCTCGTCGGCATTCATGCCCTTTGTGCGTCCCAAATACGTCAAAATGGCAGGATCGATATCGCCGCAGCGCGTACCCATCACGAGGCCTTCGAGCGGCGTGAGCCCCATCGACGTATCGACCGATTTGCCACCTTCTACGGCCGTAATCGACGAACCACTACCGATGTGACACGTGATGATGTTGAGGTCTTTGATGTCTTTACCCAAGATCTTTGCCATGCGATTGGCGACATACATGTGCGAAGTACCGTGCGCACCATAGCGACGAATGTGATCTTCTTTGTAGAGTTTATAAGGAACGGCGTAGAGGTAGGCATATTCGGGAATCGTTTGATGGAACGACGTATCGAAGACGGCAACGCTAGGTGCATTTGGGAGCAATTTTTTAGCGACATTGAGCCCGATGACGTGCGCCGGAACGTGCAGCGGATCGAGCGGATAAACGCCATTAATGGCCTCGATAATCGAATCATCGACGAGGCACGTATGCGTGAGTTTTTCACCGCCATGGACGACGCGATGGCCGACGGCTTTGATCTCGTCGAGAGATTTGACAGTCCCTGCGAGCAGGAGTTCGAAGACTTTATTCAAGCCAGCTTCGTGCGTGGGGAAGACTTGATCGGTAATTTCTACGCATTTGCCATCGGCAGTTTTATGCTTGAGAATGCCAACGGGCTCGCCAATGCGCTCGACGTTGCCTTTCGCAACGACTTCGCCAGCCGGCATTTCGAGGAGCTGATACTTGACCGTTGAACTACCACAATTGAGAACGAGAATTTTCATTTTCCATCCATAAAGAAAAGGGAGACCTTGCGGACTCCCAGTAACATCGCATAGCGCACGAAGCGCGCGTGGGCGCTTGTACCGCATCTACGACAAAAAAGCGATAAAAACGGTGCCAAATCGGCAATACCGCGACGTGCAACGCGACGACATGCGCTACTCTATTCCGTAGACCCATATCAAATCGACGCCGCCGAGTTCGAGCAATTCGGGGTCGTATACGGCCGCCCAATCGATGTGATAATTGCGGTCGATGTCGTCGTCCGAAACGACGAGCGATGAATACTTTGCCATGCGCTCGCTCCAACCCATGCGGAACAAAAGCGAACCCTCTTTTAACGTCGATTTTTTCATCGCATCGTTCATATCGTCGTCGGTGGCGATGGCTACGAGGTCGGTTTGCGCCAAAAGGCGCGGCTTAGACGCCGTCAAAAGTGCACCCAAATCAGCAGTTAACGATGCGTCTCCATAGGCGACGATCGCATCTGTATCGTCATCGTCATCGTCGCCATCGTGGCGAAGTGCTCCATCGCCGCCGATATCGATAACCCCCATATCTTGGGCATTGTGTGCGGCATTGGGCGCCGAAAAGTACCCAGCATATGTCGTTTGACGTTGTTCATGACCGGTAAAAAGCACGGCGCCCAAGCTATAAGCATCTTCGGCAATATCGGGCAATACGCGTTCTTCGAACGAAGATGGAAAGACATCGGTTTCTGCGATTTCGTTGAGAAACGTAAAATATTCGCATTTGAATTCATCTCTTCGAATATCATTCGAAATCTCACGATACTTTGCGAATAACACACCCAATGGAATCGAGAGCGACGCTTGAACGAGCGGATACCGTTCGCGAAGCGGAAGATCTCGCTCATAGGGTTCATTGTCGAATAAATCTCTCAGATTCCACTGAGGACTAATGCTCAATCGAATATTGGATTGAAGAGCAATCGTTTTTTTATTCGATACGGGCTCGGTCGAAACGAGGACGGTGTGAATATTCTTCGTAATTCGGTTAAATTCTTTGGAGCAAATTCGATCGATTCGCCGTTGACGCCCGAACAAGGCGTCCCATTGCGATTCGAGCGCGACGAAGGCATTTCGAAATTTGCCAATATCCCAGAGCGCGACGACGGCATCGTGCGGAATATCTTCTCGATCGACGTTTCTGTCGTCGCGCAATTGCGCACGCACGATTTGTGAGCGTGCCGATCTGCCCTTCTCGGGGCGTTCTTTCGTCTTGCGCAATAGCGTTTCGGCTTGGAGCTTGTTTGCCACGAAAGTCGCCGTCATCGTGCCCGTAGCCCCCCAATTGACGGCAAGTCGAGTTTCGCCATGTTGGTGTTTGTATAAGATCCACACATTATCGAATCCAAGCGACATCGTTTCGGATTTGACATGATGCATGTTCATATACGAATCGACGACCGATTTGAATTTCTCGGCATCGCTGAGCTGAATCTTGAGAACGGGTGTATTTTGTTCGAAATAAAAGACGAAAGCCGGAACTTTCATCTCGGATATGCCGAGAGACGCCAATTTTTGGGGCGAAAACGATTTGAACATGCCGCGCAATAGCGCATCGATAGCCGTATTGAGCGGATCGGGTTTCGAGTCATTCGATGTGGCATGGCGGTTGAGTGTAGCCAAAACGCGAACCGAAATGTGGTGAAAAAAATCGACAAAACCGCGATCGTCGAGCGGAAATGCGCCCCCAGCGGCGATGACGAGAAAACTCGAATCGGGCACTTCGTCGAGCAAGTGATTGTCGCCGAGGTTGGATTGCGCTGGAATGGGCGAAAACTTGGCTTTGCGCGGTGGCTCTTGCCACGATTTGATGCGGATTTGATGTTCTTCGGCTGATTTTTCTATCGGGCGCACGCCGTTGCTCTCTTTGGCCTGGGCGTCGCTTTGAGCGTTCGAATCTGCCGCCGTCTCCCCAACAGAATCAGCGCTATCGTCGGCTTGTCGGCCATTATCGGAGCCAACAATCGTCGGTTTGGGATCGTTGCGATCGGCATCTTTCTTACACGCAGGCACGAGTGCAATGCCAATCGCCAACAAGGCGATACCGAGAATTCTCATTTGAACTTTACGATGCATAAAGCCTCCGCATGTGAAGAGCCAAAAAACGAGATATGAATAACCATTAACGCCAACGATGCCAAATGTGCTACAATAGGCGAGCTTTGTGCAAGATCAAAGCACGCATGAAAGGAGCTTTTCGCAAGTTTTGCATCGCGCGGTGTCGAGTTTTTGCGAATGGTCCCAAAAACTACGATAATAAAGGGGAATACGATGAGCAATCGAGATGATATGCCACAACCACCAGAAATGCCATGTGACTTTGCCGTGAGCTGTGAAGTCGTTTTGACGCCCCAGCAACGCGCCATCGTCAAAGCAGAGACAGGGCGCGACATGGATGTTCTCATACTCGCCGACTCCGACGGTCTCTACACTCAACGCATGACCGAATCGACCCCCGAAGATTATACCGTATTGGCGATTAAACAAGCTCGCATTTTGAACGACTACGATGCGCAATATCACGACTATCTCGTCGCCCTAGCGGCGTGGCAAGCGAGTTTGAATGAACCCGATCCAGATGAAGCGTTGCTAGAATCGATTTCGGTCAAAACGGCTCAAGATGCCGAACGAATTAAGTTGTTTTATATGCAAGAGGTTGAGGCATGCAAGGCGGCTCGCGAAGTCGCCAAAATCGCATTCGGCAAAAAAGGCTAACGCCATTTTGCGCGATTTCTAGAGCATGCAAACACCGTGCATGTATTGCGCATATCATTTGCGAATAGAGAGAAATACGAAAATATAATTCGATTAACTACTCGATTATGAGAACATAAGAGCGAAAACGATGGCAGAAACGAAATTCGATACAACAGCAATTGAAAACGAGCGAAAAGCGCTACAACTCTTGGCTGAAGAAGTGCAGAAGACAGACGACGCAGATGCACGCGATGCGCTCATCGATGCGATACAAAAGAGCGCCGACAAGCTCAAATCGATGTGTGAAGCGCTCCAAGCCGAAGCCGATAAAGTTGTCGTGCCAAAGATCGACAACTTAGACGTCGACGCCGTCGTCGAAGTCGTTCTCACGCCAGAACAGCGTTCTCGCGTACTCAAGGCGTTCGGCGTCGACGTGCCGAGCGTGAGGATTCCCGACGCAACAGGTGTATTGACAAAGAACATGGCACATATCGAGCCCGATTATATCGAAGAATGTGCGATGAAACAGGCCAAAGCCTTTAAGGAAATGTGTGAAGAAATCGAAAAGGCAGCAGAATAATCGGGCGTGGCGTATGCGCGCAATGCAATGAGCACATAGCCACGCCAGCTGCGCGTATTGAGCCAACGGCGAGATAGCGCAGCCGCGAAGGCGTATTGAGCCAACGGCGAAATAGCCGAAGCCACACGAGGCGTATTGAGCCAACGGCGAAATAGCCGAAGCCACACGAGGCGTATTGAGCCAACGGCGAAATAGCCGAAGTCCAAAAGAAAAAAGTCGCAGAAACAAAGAGGAATAGAATCACAGAGTAGCGATTAGAATCGTAGTGTTTCCAAATCAATCAAGGAGAGTGAAACGATGGATATCACGGGTGATAGCCAGTATCAGTGTTGGAATTTGACCGAAAAAGACGCCGAAAAGGTGCGCGAATTGTTGTCGCATGCGCAGAAATACGAGGCGATTGAGATGCGCGATGCGATAGCGGCGGGGCTGACGGGCTGGTGGTATGGCGCGTATTTGATGTCGGAAGAGAAATTCATGGCCGTTGCGTATATTACGCAGTCGTTTGTGTATCTTTTTGGTCGCGATAAGACGGCGATGCGGTGCATAGGTCGCAATTTGGGGCGCAATTCGCCCAAGCGTAGTGGGACGGCTTCGCACTCGATTTTTGGCCCCGATGCGCTTGTGAAGGCGTTTTGGAATGGCTTTGAAGTGGCGGGCAAAGACGTCAAGTCGGATACATTATTAAATTTATGCGAATTGACCGAGATTTTATGCAAACAAAACGATGCATACGCGGTGCGAATAGCCGAGAAGAAAGATTTTGCGCTCGTTTTTGAGTTTTTAGGCGAGGCGCTCATCGACGAACTTGGGATGGACGTGCGTCGGCTTGGTCGCGAGGGGCATGAAAAATATTGTTCGGAACAAATTGCAAATGGTCGAATTTTAGTCGGCACACATCGAGGGAAGCCTGCTTTTGTAGGAGAATTTCGCGAAACGCCGCAGGGAATTTTCCTCGAACATGCGCACTTTCCGATTGCGATGCGCCGCCCGAAGGTGATGCGCGGAATCCATGCGCGCGTGGCGGAATTGTTACTTGGGCGCGCGCCCACGTTGCTGTTCTATGTCGATGCGGCGAATGAAGACCTCAAAGCGGCGGTCGATGAAGTCGGTTATCACGTCGTCATGCCAGGTCGTTTGATGCGTCTGAGGTAGGCGAATGGCGGATTTGCGCGACTTTCGTGGAGTTTTGGAGGCGTTTACGGGCAGTAACGCGAAATCCACTAGTTCGAAATCATATTCGAAAAAATCGGCACCATATCGAAGAATCGTGTGCACAGGTAGTGAATGGTCTAAGTTAATTCTGAGACACAGCTTGATTTCGAATTTTGAACACGCGAGCGATATGTCGTTTGACGTGACCGCAGCGACGAAAGATCGCGCTTGGCGCGTCAAGCGCGAATCGTTTGGCGATGTGCATGGTCTCGTGTCGGCGATGAATGGTAGCGATTCTTCGGCAAAGAATAGCATTCAAGATTTTTTTGCGAAACTCTTATTATCGGCGGAGAATGGAACAGATCCGCGAGCACCATTCGACGAAGAGGCTAGCAAATCGAATTTTCAACAATCGTTGGAATGCTACGATGCGACGATTGCCGACATGTTGTCGCCAGTGTTTTTTCACTACGCATTTGAGACGCTACGCCCGGCGATGATGGCTGGGTTTTCGGTCGACGCACAAATCGAGTGGCGCCATGGCGGCTGGATCCACGACGGATCGCCACGTGCGTTTGGCTACGTCGATGATAACGTGAAGTTTTTTGCGCCGCAGACGCAGGCGCTTTGCATGGCGACGTTTTATAGACCTGAAAAGCCACATCTTCGGCGATATTTAGCGGCTTGTGCCGAATCGCCAACGAATGCTGCGCACGATGCGTTTATGGCAAGTGTTGAAACGGCGACACAAGCGTTGACGAAGGCGCAGGGATATGCGCCATTGGCGTTTTGCGACAAAAACGTCGATCGATGGATACTCATGCCAAGTGCCGTTGTGAGCTTAGTTCATGCGATAATCGATGCGATTCATCGAATTAAATTCGATGACGAATCGTTTGATGCGTCTTTTTTATCGCCAGATTTAGAGCTTCGATGCAATCCGTATCACTGTGCCTTTGGCAAAGATGGTGGGCAAAAGCGCAAACGTCGTTCGTATTTAGTCGATGGCGACGATGCCATGGACATGGCAGAAATAGACAATTATCGGGCTGGTTCGGCAGCGAATTCTGGGGCAAATGTTGCACGCCGAGCGACGGGAGTCGTCGTCGATGCGCGCGGGCAGGTGACGCAGTCGATTTCTATCATTAAGAATAGCGAATGGGGGGAATTTCCGAAGACTCATGCAAGCGAGTATCGCTCGCAGATGCCCCAAACAGCCCCCAATGGCCATGCCGTCGACGAAACAGGGGCGATGGCTCGCGTATTCTGCCCAGTATTGTCGGGGACAGACGGAGACGCCGACGCGATTGCGCCGTGGACGGGGGAGGGCGTTTCGCAAATGCATCGAGGAAAGATTTGTTGCATCGAGCGGCTCGGTGCGTATTTATCGCCAAGTGGCGATATTCGAGTCGTCGTGCCAAATGGTGGCATTTTGTTCCAAGATGGCGATTGTTTGGGGCATATCACGGCGCCGATGCGCGAATTTGAGCTTTCGGATTGGTTGGCAAAAGCTCGGGCGATTTCTGCGCCCATGCGCATCGGCGGGATTGCCGCAGCTATGCTCGAAGTGGAGCCGAATCTATGAAACGACGACATTTTCTCATTGCGCTAGGTAGTGCATCATCGGCACTCGTCGCACCGCCCGCCTTTGGGCAAACGCTCGAATGGATCGAAAATGCACGGCAAAAGCTGTCGCAAAGCTATGCGCGCGCGCATCTGATCGACAAAATCGACGAATCGGAATTCGAATGGATTTCGTCGATTGCTGATGGTGATGGCGTAAAATTCGACGATAATTGGTTTTAGTTGCACGACAAGCGTTTTTGGGACACTTTTTTCAGGGACAACAGGGCGGCTGTGACAAAGGTGTTTTCTATGTGAGTTTCTTGTCGATTTCCTCCTGACTAAACGAGACCAAGTGCTGCGTCTTTTGCGCATTGGACTCGCTTGCTGAACCAGCGTTCGTCGCCGACGATTGTGTCACGGGAGGCGAATTCTTCTGGGCCGTAATTTGCTTTAAACTTTGAACAGATGCTGCAACGTACGTTCCCGCCGCATGAATGGCGACGCCAACGCAGAAGACGCGCAAAATGGCAAAAAAAAAGCCGGCGATTATCTACTCTCCCACATAGCCTCCCATGCAGTACCATCGACGCAAAAGAGCTTGACTTCCGAGTTCGGGATGGGATC
>SFMP01000031.1 GCA_004554395.1 Myxococcales bacterium
CGACATATCCAGATGAGCTAAAGATCCCTTTATAGTACTGGCTGTTATAGCTTCGCATGTTGACGATGCGATAAGGCGCCTGATAAATCGTCGCATCATTCACGTCGACAACGACCTTATAGCTCGTCCCATTGACGTTCACGAAGAAGATGTAGTGCAGGAAACGCCCCTGCTGCGACAATCGCTCCAATCCATAAGCTGGCTTCGAAAATCCCGCCGCCTGCGGTGCCTGGGTGTATGGTGATCTCGTCGTGTCCAAGGTTCCGACAATGTAACCATAGCTCCCGAGTTCTGCAAATGCTCCCGCTGGAACGAATAGAACAAAAGCAAACAAAATACCGATCAAAAAGCGGACCATACGTCCTCCTATTATGTGAAGCACCCGACATTGGGCTTGGGGAAACCATATGCCTCATGTCATTTGATGTCAAATCATATCCAACAAATCGTCTGGTTGTGAATTTTATTCACTATATCGTTGTGTTTTTGAATTTTATGCAACATCGCAACGCATACATGCAACTACATAGAACCCAGCCAGAGACAAATCGACACTATTTTCGCATTATTGTTTGACACATAGCGATCATTTCGCCTATGAAAAGGATCCAATGGGTGAGAGGCCCAGACAATAAATGAATATTGTAGCAATTATGCAGTCGTAATTGTTGCATTTATTCAAAGAACGGGAGTTCGTGATGAAGAAAGTATTGTTTTGTATGTGTATAAGCGCAATGTTTATCACGGCGTGTGACGATTCCGATTCGTCGAGCGTCTGTGGTAATGGGATTTTGGAAAAGGGCGAAGAATGCGATGGCAATGCTGGGCTCGAAAATCTCACTTGCTCCGACTTGAAAACGGGAAGCACGGGCTCGCTCGGATGTACAAAAACGTGCACCATTGATATATCAAAGTGTACGACTTGTAACCATAACGGCATAAAAGATGCCGATGAAGAATGCGATGGCGAAGATTTCGGTGGCGCGACGTGTGCAACTATCGATCCGAACAAGCCATTTGGCCAACTCGGGTGTTCAAATCATTGCAAGATATCGACGACGTTTTGCGCGGCAAGCGACCTCGGTTTGCAAGCACCTTATCGAGATTCCGAACAAACCGATGCGCTCTGCTCCGATGGACTCAACAATTTTAATACCGTCGATAAACAAGGAAATCCCGCAACGTGGATCGATTGCAAAAGCCATAGCTGCCTCACATCGCCTATCGTACAAGTTTGTCAATCTCTCGAAAACAACGACACATCGTGTTCCGATGGCATCGACAATCCAACGGCATCGGGCATGCCCAAAGACATGAGCAATGTTAAAAACAATCTCATCGATTGCAAAGATCCGTCGTGCTTTAAAAACTGGCGCGTCACCGTTTGCCAAAGCGAAGCACCGAAATGGGAATTTGGCGACGAATGCACCGACGGCACCGACAACGATGGCGACACGCTCGTCGATTGCGACGATCCCGATTGCTTGCACGCCGGCAGCCCGTGCGATCTCAATGGGCGCGCGCGCGTCCTCTTCGACAATGCGCACCACCAAATCGCTGGCGCCGTCGATTGGATTGTCGACATCACCGGACGACATCCTTTCCCGAGTAAACCCGCCAAAGAAGACGACTGGCACGGATCGCTTTCGTCGTGGGGCAAAGACTTGCTCGATTCAGGGCATTTCATCGTCGAAACTCTACCTCAAGATCGCACTTTTACTTATAAAGATTCGACAAAACCACAAGACTTGACGAATTACAATATCGTCGTCAGCGTCGAACCTAGTGTTAAATACACACCCGACGAGATCAAAGCCCTCTACGAATTCGTCAAAGATGGTGGCAGTCTCATGTTATTTGCCGATCACACGGGCGCCGATCGCGATGGCAACGACGTCGATGCGGTGAAGGCTATCAACGACTTGCTCGCGCAACTGCCCAATGCCAAATCGCTGACCGAAAACCCATGGGGCTTCTCGGTCAAAATTATCACGGAAATGAAGAACGAAACGGCGGCACCCAATGCCAACGCCATTGCCGATATCGTCAAAGACGTCAAAAAGACGGGATCGTATGCTGGAACGGCGTTCGACATTCACAATCACGACATCGCCAAATCGATACTCGTCACAGATAACAGCAAACTCGATTATGCCATCGCCATCGAATACGAAAAGGGACGCATCATTGCCGTCGGCGATTCGTCGATCACGGGTGACGGTACGAATTTCTTGGGCATTAAATTAAAAAATGCTGGTTACAAAGAACTCGATAACAAAGCATTCCTCATCAATGCCATGGAATGGCTACGCCATAGCAAAAAGTAATCATTCGCATCGCGGCGCGCTACCGCCATGCCCGCCAATGGCGGGCGCGGAGCCGTATTGCCCCCACGGGGCAATAGGCGTAGCACGGAGCCGTATTGCCCCCACGGGGCAATAGGCGTAGCACGGAGCCGTATTGCCC
>SFMP01000032.1 GCA_004554395.1 Myxococcales bacterium
ATCATCCCGCCCGTAGGGCGGGATGACAGAATAATTGAGATCTGAGACAAATCATCCCGCCCGTAGGGCGGGATGACAGAATAATTGAGATCTGAGACATAATCCCGCCCGTAGGGCGGGATGACAGAAGAACGTTTGGATCGAATTATCTCAATTGGCCAGAGAGGCGAGAATTGAGCGCCTCGACGATCGTCGCGTGTGCTTTGTTGACTTCATCGTCGGAGAGCGGGCGACCTTGTTCGGCGTCGTGCGCCATGGCATGGCGATATCGCATGCTCAGGCTGATACTCTGTAGCCCTGGCAAGATTTGTTTGCCGCGATAGACGTCGAAGATCTCCCAAGATTCGAGCGCCTCGGGGCGAACTTCTTCGATGATATCGGCGATTTCTCGATAGGTGACGCGCGTCGAGACGACCATCGACATATCGCGCGACGAGAAGTGGAATCGAGGGAGCTGTCGCATGCGTCGTAGCGATGTTTGCGCCTTGATGAGCGGTTCGAGTTCGAGTTCGGCAATGAAAATCGGACCATCGAGCTTCGCGTTTTGCAAGACGATCGGATGCAATTCGCCCATGTGCCCTATGCATTCGCCACCGAGCATAATGCCCGCTTGGATGCCGTCGTGTAGCCACGGAACGAGAGGCGCAGATTGATCGAACGAGAGGTCGTTTTCGAGATCGATGGCATGAGCCATGTTTTCGAGGCAACCCTTGAGATCGTAGACATCCCACGGGCGCGCAGGGGCATACCAAGATTTACTCGGCTCGCCCCAATACATGACGCAAAGGCGCATCGATTCGTCGAGGCACGTGACGCCATTGTAATCGGCGGGGAAAAATACATCGCCGACTTCGAACAAAGCGCACGATTTCTGCTGATTCGCGACGTTTTTTGCCAAAGCACTGAGCATACTCGCCACGAGCGTCGTGCGCATCGTGCTATGTTCGACGCTCATCGGATTGGCCACTTTGAGCGGCTTCGACTCGCGAGCATCGGAGGCAAAATTGAGCTTTTGCGGATCGTTCGGGTCCATGAACGTATAGTGCATGCACTCATTTAATCCACAATCGACGAGTGTTTCTCGAATTTTATGCAATCTTTCGCGCTCGGATTGTTCCCAAATCGTCGCTCGGACGGGATAAATCGTCGGATTGATATCGGTTTGGCGGCGTGCATGGACGCATTTCATTGCCACATTGGGCAAAACGGCAGGGAAATTGTCAAAGCCATAGCCTCGGCAAATCTCTTCGATGACGTCGATTTCGCGCGTCACATCGGCGCGCCATGTCGGCACGGTGAGGGCGATTTCGGCGGCATTCCAATCTTTAGCACGAAAACCGATCGGTTCGAGTAATTGGGCGATTTGTTGGTTTGTGAAGTCGACGCCCAAGATATCGCGCACGCGCGAAAGGCGCAAAGTGAGCTCGACAGGGGCACTTGGAGCGATGTGATTGTCGTCGATGCCTCGCAAGACGACATTGGCCGAGGCTTGTTCGATGAGCCAGACCGCGCGAGCCGCTGCGCGATCGATGCCGTGCGCATCGACGAATCGTTCGTAGCGGTGCGAACTCTCGGAATGAAGCCCGAGGCGTTTCGACGTCTTGCGCACGCGCGTCGGATTAAACGTCGCAATCTCCAATATAATCGATGTCGTCGTTTCGCTGACTTCTGTATCGGCTCCGCCCATTACACCGGCAATGGCAACGGGTTTTGTTCCATCGGTGATGACGATGTCGTCGGGGGTTAAAGTATAAGTTTCGTGATTGATGGCCAAAATGGTTTCGCCATCTTTGGCGCGTCGAACGGCGATCTTCGGCGCGGTGAGTTTATCGCGATCGAAGGCGTGGAGCGGGTGTCCGAGTTCGAAGCAAATGAAATTCGTCACGTCGACGATATTGTTGATGCTACGTGCACCGCATGCCTCGACGGCGCGGCGTAGCCAGGCCGGACTCGGACCGACTTTGACGCCGTCGATTTCGATGCCGATGTATCGCGGGCAATCGTCGCCCGATTCGATCTCGACGAAATGGGCACGTGGAATCGAACCGAGATCGGCTTTTTCGATATTGCGCAGAGGGGCATGGAGAGCCGCCGAGAGCTCGCGGGCAACGCCCAAGTGGCTGAGGCAATCGCCGCGGTCGGGGGTGAGACCGATTTCGAAGATATCGGTGTGGAATGGTGCCACTGTCGCCGGCGTATGTCGATCGAGGATCGAACCGAGCGATACGCCTAAAGGCGTATCGTCGGGGAGGCGCAAAAGCGATGCATTGTCGCTGCCGAGTCCCAATTCGACTTCGCTACAGAGCATGCCGTTTGAAACTTCACCGCGCAATTTCGAAACTTTTATCTTCAAATCGCCGATTTGTGCACCGACGGGTGCAAATGGCACGATCCAGCCTTCACAAATTCCAGGGGCTCCGCAGACGACGCGGATCAATTCGCCTTTCCCGGCATCGACATCGACCAAATGCAAGTGATCCGAATTCGGATGATCTTCGATGTGGATGAGCTTCGCCGTGATGATATCGGCAAAACGCGTCGGGTCGGCTTCGAGTCCTTCGACTTCGAGCCCGCGCGCCGTCAATTTATCGGCAACGGCACGAGCATCGAGGTCTTTTGTTTCGACGAAATTTTGTAACCATTTATAACTAATGAGCATTTCTTAATCTCCTCTTCTTCGCTTTCTTCGAACTAATTAAACTGCTTTAGGAATCGCAAATCGCTCTCGAAGAAGAGGCGAATATCGGAAATACCGTGTAACAACATGGCGACGCGTTCGACGCCGACGCCGAAAGCCCAGCCGCTCCAGACTTCCGGATCGATATGACCTGATTTGAGAACGTTTGGATCGATCATGCCAGCGCCTAAGATCTCGATCCATCCGGTTTGTTTGCATAGGCGACAGCCCTTTTGACCGCAGAATATGCAAGCGATATCGACTTCGACGCTCGGTTCGGTGAATGGGAAAAAGCTCGGGCGCAAGCGGATTTTCGTCTTTTCGCCAAATAATGACTTTGCAAAGAGCTCGAGAATGCCGCGCAAATGGGTCAGATTGAGTCCTTTTTCGATGTGAAGGCCCTCGATTTGGTGGAAGACGGGGCTATGCGTGACGTCGTCGTCGCGGCGATAGACCGTTCCGGGGGCAATGATGCGAATCGGGGGCTCGTAAGAGATCATCGTGCGAATCTGAACGGGGCTCGTATGCGTTCGCAGAAGCGATCCGTTTTCGAGCATGAGGGTGTCTTGCATATCGCGTGCGGGGTGATCGGGCGGGAAATTGAGCGCTTCGAAGTTGAAGAAATCCCATTCCGATTGAGGCCCGCGAGCGATTTCGAAGCCCATTTGCAAAAAGATATTCTCCATTTCTCGTTGCGTCGCTTGTAGTACGTGTTCCGAACCACGAGATCGCGATCGCCCTGGCAACGACAAGTCGACGCGTCGCAATTTGAGGTCGGCTTTGAGTTTGGCATCGCGTAGCGCTTGTTCGGCGGCGGCAAAATGTGCCTCGAGTTTATCGCGTACTTCGTTGACGAGTGCCCCGAGTTTGGGTCGATCTTCGGGCGCTAATTCGCGCATGTGTTGCATATAGGCTTGAACGGAACCTTTTTTGCCCAAATATTTTTTTTGCACGGCGACGAGAGCATTTTCATCGGTGGCGTCGCCGACCGAACGCAGACCCTCGGCGAGGAGTTCCTGGAGCTTGCTCCAGACGAGTTCTGAAGACATGATGACCTCTTAATATGAGAAGACGAACGATGGTTGCCCGCAAAGCGGGCACTGTGGCGCGGCGTATTGAGGCGCGAGCCGAAATAGCCGCGCTGCGTAGGCGTATTGAGGCGCGAGCCGAAATAGCCGTAGCCCGAGCCCGTATTGGCGTTAGCCAATAGGGCGACCAAAATAGCGTAGGCGTATTGAGGCGCGAGCCGAAATAGCCGTAGCCCGAGCCCGTATTTGCGCCAGCCAAGGCGGGCGAGTTCGAAAGAAAGACGATTGCGATAGAGAATGAAAAAAAAAGCGCTAATCGACCGCAGAGACGGCCCAATAGCGCTTAAATTGACGTGGCAGGGTGGGAGAAATTAAATCCCTGCTTGTTTGACGATCGCCGCGAAGCCTTGCGGATCGAAGATCGCGATATCGGAAAGGACCTTGCGGTCGATTTCGATGCCGGCTTTCTTGAGACCAGCGATGAACGTGCTGTAGTTTTTGCCCAATGCGCGGACGGCGGCGCTGATACGCGCAATCCAGAGAGCGCGGAAGTTGCGCTTCTTCGTGCGGCGATCGCGATAGGCATAGACGAGCCCGTTGATCACTTGTTGTTTGGCCTGACGGAAGCGTTTACGACCACCGCGGAAGCCTTTGGCGAGTTTCATCCAGCGGTTGTGACGCTGACGACGTTTTGTACCAGTTTTAGCTCTTGCCATGAGAATTTGACCTTATCGATGGGGACATTGCTCGGAGGGGCTGGACGCCCGCTTTCATCGCCCGGCACTGTCGATTTCACCTTTTCACGGAGGTACGGTTCACCATACGCTTGACTACCCGTGTCAGAGTGTTTGCATGCGCGTCTTAGGCGTACGGCATGCAGCGCTTGATTGCCTTCTCGTTCGTCGCATCGACGACGGCCGCTTTGCGGAGACGGCGTTTTTGTTTGGTCGTTTTGTGCGTCAGAATGTGGCTATGATACGCATGGTGGCGTACGATTTTGCCGCTTCCAGTCACTTTAAAGCGCTTAGCGGTGCTGCGCTTTGTCTTCATTTTTGGCATGGTCTTTCTCCCTATATCGGTGCCAAAGTTAGCGAAATTGCCGTGCAAACGCACGACTGCCGCCCCCAAACGGGCGACAAACCGCGCCAATATACACAAAACCGCACGTTTTGCAAGTCAAAACGACGCGCCGTTTCGCATGGCGCAGATACACGAAAACCCCCATTTCTGGGGGTTCATCCATAGGCCCAAGCAGATTTGAACTGCTGACCCCTACCGTGTCAAGGTAGTGCTCTCCCACTGAGCTATGAGCCTTCACGTTGGGCGCAAACTGCGAAATAGGCCCAAGCAGATTTGAACTGCTGACCCCTACCGTGTCAAGGTAGTGCTCTCCCACTGAGCTATGAGCCTATAAAATGGTTGGCCCAAGCAGATTTGAACTGCTGACCCCTACCGTGTCAAGGTAGTGCTCTCCCACTGAGCTATGAGCCAATCCGAAACGCTCTAGAGCGTCCCAACGAGGGTGGGCTTCTACGCGCTTTCGTCGCATCTGTCAACAATTTTTTTTCTTTTTTTGTGTCGCCCGCTTTGGCTATCGCCATACGCGGCCGGCGCGGCTATGTGCTCGCTGTCGCTGCGCGCATACACCGCGCATTTTTTCGCCCGCTTTGGCTATCGCCATACGCGGCCGGCGCGGCTATGTGCTCGCTGTCGCTGCGCGCATACACCGCGCTTTTTTTTCGCCCGCTTTGGCTGTCGCCATACGCGGTCGGCGCGGCTATGTGCTCGCTGTCGCTGCGCGCATACACCGCGCTCATCGATGGTTTGCAAAATCAATCCATCGCGCTTCGAATGAGTTTTTTTTCGCCCTCGTCGAGTTGCAAATAGAGCATGGCATCTTCGAGAGATTTTCGTTCTTTCGTCATAATCCGCTTTGTCATGGCAACGAGCTGTTCGAGTTTTCCGACTTCTTTACCCTTTTTTATGCCTTTTTTTTCTCCGAGTTCCATGCCGAGCTTTTTCCCGAGCTTTTT
This sequence comes from Myxococcales bacterium, assembly GCA_004554395.1. GTDB lineage: Bacteria > Myxococcota_A > Bradymonadia > UBA4248 > UBA4248 > UBA4248. The sequence continues at coordinate 5,739 of SFMP01000032.1, forward strand.
GCCCTCAGTTCTGCCTTCTGAACGGTAGTATTCTTTGTAGCTTTCGAGTCTGCTTGCCATTTCCCAGTCCTCCTCTTCGTGTTCTTGGTATTCGTCGAGTAGTTTTTCAAAGATCTTGTCGCCTGTGATCTTTCCCAAAAGCGCCAATACTTCTTCGACATATTGGACTTTGACGTTTGGGAAGGGCCATCTCTTCGGGTTGCGAAAATGTCGCAGACACAATGCAATCGTCTTGAGATCGCCATCGAGCTTGTCGATTTGCTTGCTGGTGAGCCAAGCGAGCTCGATAATGCGGATACGGTAATCGACAAACCAGCGCTTGATACGCTTTGGAACACTGCAACACTCGCTGAGCGCTCGTGGTGCATCCCAACGCTTATCATAGCCAAAATACAGCACAAACGTAACAATCGGGATGATTTTTCCTTTCCCCTTTGCATGTTTTGCCTGCACTTTGTATCCCATAGCATCGTAAGCCATGATGCGAATGGGCATGTCTTTGGCTGGTTTCGTCTGGTTTTCAAGCCCATATAGAGCAATGCTAACGCCGAAATCGTCTCGCAGGCATTTGATGATGTCGCGAATCTGATGACTGGCCTGATGCCGGTTGACTGTGACAGTCTCGGGCGATGCATCGGATAGATCTTCGGGCTTGATTGGAGGCTCACCTCTGGTCACAAAAAATGCATTGAGAAACGAAGCAAACACATCGTTCATCGCGAATAGACTCTTTTCACGCAAATCGAGTTCACCCATACAGCCTCCTTTCGAGCTAAGGGAAGAGCGTCGCAGCAGTCGACAACGCCAGAGTGCAATACTCACTCTTTACACTCACATGGCGTCGTAAAAAAGAAAAAGTGACGCAGTTATGTGAACTATTTTTTTCGTACTTATTCTAACACATTGTTTTGAGCTGGGAATTCAGTCGATTGGTTTTTCGAAGACGTGCGATTGATTGGGGGGGGGAAGATGCGTTTCGATGGCTATTGCATTGTGTGCCTTTATCGTTTCGTGCACGAAGTAACAATATATTGGTGTGGGATATGTAGTATGGTTGGAGTTGACTTGCGATGATAGAACATTTGGTAAAAAAATCATTTCAGTGCATTTTGTGGTTGCATTTTTTTTTTTTTTTTTAAGC
>SFMP01000033.1 GCA_004554395.1 Myxococcales bacterium
AGGCCGCAGCAACACCACTTCCGTTATGCACATCGGCATTTTTCACCGCCTTGGCTGTAAGTCTCAGCGTATGACTACCCTGCCCTTGAATTTGAATGTAATAAATCGGATGATCGACACTGTTTTCAACTTTGTTGGGAAAATGTAATTGCACACAATACCCACTGGCGAGAAGCTGATTTGTACATGGCTTCATTATCCCCTTACCTTTGCTCGCCGTGAGGTCATGGTCTGCTATCAAATCCTTGGATGTGGTATTTTGGGTTCCTTCCTTTCCCACCATCTCCCACTTGAGACCATACTCGGGGATATGATTGGCTTGATCGGAATAATAGGCAACGACCGACGGATCGGCTGTCGCCTCTCCGATGACGCCGATAATGCCTTCGAAAATTTCGAGACGTATCGAATCGATGATCGCGGCATATTTCTTTTTGTTCTCTTGCTTCGACAAATCGATCTTAGCCACAGAACGCGTGCCAAACTCCGCTTCAAGGCGTTCGACCGGAACGACGATCTTGCTATTGCATTTGTATTCATAGCCGCCGGATTCGGTCTTACCCGAACTGACGGAGTCGCCAATGACCGGTTTCGTCAAAGAAAAGATGGCGTTCATGAGATTGATAAACGAATCGCTACCCGTCAAGATGTGCCCGAGAATGAAAAAGGCGCGGGCGTTTTCGTTATAAGCCTCTTCGAGTTCGTTGATGACAGAACACATTTCGGAATCGATGCTCAGCGATCCCAATGCACCCGCTTTTGTCGTTGAAATAATCGACGAATCGAGCGCACCGACAAACGCCACGCGCAACTTCTCAGATTCTGAATCGTCGGATGACACGGCGACGTTATAATGCGTTAGCCACTTTTTGCCTTCCGATTTATCGTCTAAATTCGAGGCGACGTATTCATATCGGTAGCGTTCATCATCATTACCCGACGTCGCCATTTCGATGAGTGGCGACAAATACGCCATGCGCTTGTCGAAATTGTGATTGCCAAATGTATCGACGTTTAATCCCATGAGACTGAGGATTTGCGGTGTCGGCAAATCGTTAAACGTCGCCGAGGCGGCTTGTGATACACCAAACGAATCGCCATTGCCCACGTAAACCTGCGTCTTACTCCCCGAATCAGATTTGAGCGAATCCCATGTTTTTCGCATCGGTATAGCGCCTCCCGACACATAATCGCAGCGATACGCCGCAATCGGTTCACTCGGCTTCAATTTGTCATTGATCGCCTTTGCAAGCAATTCGGCGTCTTTATCAGTTTCATCCGAAACATCATTACACACGATATTTAAATGATCTAATAACGGATATGGCTTAAACGATATCGCTGATCCAGCATTATTGACAGTTACGCCAAGATCCGAAACAGCAGTACCGAGTTCATCAATGACGACACATTTACCTCCATCACAAGGCTCTCCCTTATAATATAATGTACCTTCCGTCGTTGCACTAAAGCTCGACAAATCGTAAACATTCGATTGATTTGCATAAATATATAACGATTCTCGCTCGGGTAGAATGTGCCCGCCCCACTCCGACAAAACCATGATGTCGAATTGGTAAACCTCGCCATTTGCGGCGTTATCGTATTCTATGACGATGTTTTCGGGTGCGTAGCACGAGGCGATCGGCGAGCAACAGGCGACCAGTCCCCAAAACAATACGTTGCGCAATGAGCTCTTTTTCATGATCCATTCCTATATCGACAAACGACGAGAATACGCATTGCATCGAAGAGATGCCCCCAGTGCGATATTTTATCACCTTTGGCGGGCGATGGGAATGGTCTTTATGCGATTTGCCGCATGTGCGCCGCCGTGCAAGCGCGCATGCGGTGATCGTTTCGACGAGACTAGATCAATTGACGACACACGACGTCAATTGGATTTCATCGTCGTTGTTATCGGAATTGCATTCGACAGTCGTGCGCCCGCCTTCGCCGTCGTCGTTTGTCTTCATGCGAATTCTCAAACCGATGGCGATATCGTCGGCGGGCAACGAACACGAGACAGCTAAGCAGCCACCCGTCGGCACATTTTCGCTCGTATAGGCGGTGCAATACTTTTCGCCCAAAGAGCCATCTTCATTGACCTTGTAGAAAGATGCCGGCATTTTGGCACCGACGGTCTTTGTCCCGCGATTGCAGACGACGCCATTGAGGACGATTTCTTGCCCATATTGCGCGCAGACGTTTTCTTTATCGAGTTTGCCCGTAATATCGGGCGCGACATTTGCCCCCTGAACGCCTTGCGCATTGGCGCGATAGTTGTTTAAGCCCTTGGTAAGGAAATTCTGCACCCATTGCGTCGCTTTTGGGATCGTCATATCGTCTTTGATATTCGTAATCGAATAGGGGAATTGATTCCAAATGTTACGCGCAGCGACCCAACGGTCGTATCGATCGCGCATGACTCGGACGCCGGCGAGTACTTCGGCTTCGGAGCCCATTTTGCGAATGGCACGACATACTTTCGGCGACGATTCATCGCCATCGATTTGCCGCATACACCCGTATTCGTCTTTTACAGTCCCATCGGCATTTTTCCGCCAATTGCATTCGGCATCGGATTCACAAACGCAGAAATTGTTTTCACATCGATTCGACGTACAATCGCTGTGATATTTGCATCGAATTCCGCGGTGCGTTTTGTCGTACTGCGAGCAACCGCGTTGCATGGCATTGGCAGGCACGACGATTTCAGCCGAACCGTCGTTGTCGACGTCGGCTATCGTCGGCATTTCGTATGCCGTACGACTCGATTGTTTCGACGAAAAGAGCACTTCGCCCGTCTTTCCATCGTAGATGCGCGTATAGCATTCGTCGGCATAGACGACTTCGATTTGTCCATCGCCATCGAAATCGAAAACAGCCGATCCCGTCGTAAACGAGGAATCGTCTTGGTTCTTCATTTCCCAAAGATAGTTCTGTTTGGCGCATTCTTTGGGCAATTGATTGTCGGCGTTGGGTTGGCAACGCGGATCGATGACGCGGTAATAATCGCCAAATGCCACACCGATTTCTGGCAACGTATCGCCATCGAAATCGCCAATCGTCGGAGCTCCACCGCCATAGAGATTTGGGATGTGCATCACGCGTTGAACGGACTTCGTCGTCTTTCCATCTTTATCGGTAGATTGTGCGAGGGCGAAAATCGAAAGCGAAGCCGCACCGCGCCCTGCTTCAATACCCGATGTCGAAACGAATTCGGCAATGCCATCGGTCTTGTTCCAATCGAATGCCTCGGGCGTAGCCCCGACCGTTCCAATATCGGCAAAAGCGTGAAGCACGGCTTTATCGGATTGACTTCCTTCGCGCGTGTATTCGGGCGCCCAATATTGTGCCGTTATCGCGCCTTTATCGTCGCGTTCGACCGTCCATTCGTAGACATTTGGTCCGTAGCCCACTTCGACCGACTTTCCATGATAATCGACATAAACATTCGACTTTCCGCCCTCCGAAATCCATTCGATTTTGCCGTCTTTATCGATATCGCCGACCGTGGGAAACTTCGATCGTCCGTCGAGGGGGAGATATTGAAGGCCGTTGAGTTTTTTTCCAGTTCGAGCGTCGAGGACTTCACCCGCAGGCGTGAGTAGCTCGGCGATGCCGTCGTCGTTGACATCGTGAAGTGCAAGACCACCCCAACTAAACTGAGTCGTATGCAGTTTCGTACCATCAATTGCAGCTTTTCCCGTAATATACCAATCGGCGACGTATTTCTTGAGTTCTGGATTCCATTTAAACTTGACGATACCGCCACCATCGCCTGTATTTGTCGAAGAATCTATTTTGGGTTGATGTGGTGAACGCTGTGCAAATATCGAAACATAGCCCGTATCATCGACGACGCCAACGGCGAGCGCGACACCCGCTGTCACATAATGATTGTCGTCGTATATATTTTCAATCACTTTGCAAGATTCTGGATCGACGAGTCGAATGACACCAAATTGGTAGGCTTCATCGACCGGTTGCCAAATGCCACTGATAAACGATGTAAAGATGAGGGTGTTTGACGTCGATTTGGGATTATGTGGTGTTTTGGCGACGAGTACGGGCGTGACGACGCTTTTGGACTTCGGATACGGATCGCCCGTCTCGGGCCCCGTCCAATCGCACTGCAAGTCGGCTTCGAAGAGCCCCGGTTCGGTCTGGTAAACACAAGCATCGTTCATATTGAGACGCGGCCCCATGCCATAGGGAATGCAAACGTTTTTCGTTTCACATGACTCCTCCGTGCAACAATACGTATCGGCTTGGCATTGACTATCGGATTGGCATTCGGCTTTTGCGATACACAATCCCGAAAAACAAATGTCGCCCTGCAGAGGACAGATATGCGTTGCATCGCAAGTTTCACCGTTTGAATACATTTTGCAAACGCCACCATCGCAAATGCCACCACGGCATATATACTGAGACGAATCGCACGCTTGCCCAAGATCTACGAGTTGTGCGCAAATGTCATCGCCATTGCACGTCAATCCCTCGTTGCACTCGTAATAAAAACCACACGACTCGCCTTCTCCGACGTACTTCAAACACATCGACAAATCGGGGGCGCAAATTGCGCCATCGCGACAAATTACGCCTTCGCCGCATGTAGCACCCAATTCGCCCCATACGCCGCACATGCCTTCGATGCATTCTCCCGTCATACAGTGCGAAGCCGCATCGCATGATTCGCCCATCGCCGCCTTTTTTAAGCACTTTTTATCGACACAAACCTTATCGATACTGCACTTTCGCTTGGAGTCGCATTCCCCATCTTCGATTGGAGGCTCGGGTTTTGCCACCGGGTCTTGGCACAAATTATCGCGGCATTCTAGGCCATCGACACAGTCTTCGCTCGTCGAGCAATCGCCACCGACGTCATTTTTAACATCGCCCTTGCCATCGCCGACGGATATCTCCTTCGCACTATCGTCAGAACACCCACAGGCGAATATCGCCAACAATGCCATTGCCCCAAAAAGTCGCCTCATTTGCCTTTCGTTATTCATTGATCCTCCGAATACCTACACACGAGGAAATCGATCAAATTTCCTACACGACGTGCCCCCTTATAGCTTGAAATCACACACTTTTCCATTTTAATACAATTGGCGGCAACGCGAAAAAACGATTGCATTGAGTCGATATCGATGCCCCATCTATTTTTCTTGGAGCTCAATTTTTTCGATCGTCGTGCGGCTGTACTTTTGCGGGTGCAGAGCGCGATCGATGAGGCCTGAGTGAACGATATAGGCTTGTGTATGGGTAGGCACTGGGCCGACGCTGAGCCCGACGAGTTCGCCTTGACGCGTAAACATGGGGTAGCCGTTGCGGGCGACGTGGTTTGACGTGGCGTAGGTGTGGGACTGTTGGAGCGAAAAGACGTGTTGTGTCAGTTGTTGATAGGTCGATTGCGGTTGGAGCAATAGGAAGGCGACGCCGGGCAAGATGTCGTCGTTGGCGGCGAAATCGTATATCGAAACGGGTTCGATATTTGGCAATCGTTGCGTCGAAAGGATGGCGACGTTTTGGGCGTCGTCGCGGTATTCGAGTTTTGCTTCGTAGTTGCGTTTATCGAGTGCGACGGTAATCTTTTTAGCGCCAGTGAGCCAGTCGGCAGTCGTGAGGAAGTACTGTCGCATCGCATCGGATTCGCGTTTTGGTGGGGTTTTGTCGGCAAATGGGCTCGACGATCGACGATATGAATCGTCGAAAAACGAATGTGCATGGTTGGACTCGGGCTTGGCGGTGTCGTCGCTGGCGACAAATTCAGGATCGATGACATCGGTGAGCGCCGAAGCAGAGATGGCGACGGCAGCGCCGTCGAATACGCGAGTGCCTTGGGCCAGAGGATGCACACTATCGCCTTGGGCACGAACGACGACGACGGCTTTTGCAAGGCGACGTTCGAGCGCCGTTTGTTCCCCATAGGTCATTGCCATATCGCCGACATGTGCTTGCGAAACGCCGGGGCGGCCCGCGACAAACGTCGGCAATTGGGCATGAGCTGTTTGGCATAAGCCGATCGTGCACACGGCACTTCCCAATATACACTCTCTGCAAAGCGCGCGTAGATGGAGTTTCATCGAGTCCTCGTTCGTTTGACAGCCTAAGCGTGCACCATCGCAAGCGCGATAGCGCGGCAATGCGCCAACGGCGCATTACCCCCAACAATGCGAAATATGGTGCAAGATGGGTCGGAATGCAACTTTTCGACGCTCGATTGCGATAACGCTAGCTGCCGTGGGGGGATTTTTGTGACGCCCATTCAGGGCGCTAGATGTGGGGATGATTGATTTTTAAGGGGGCGGGCGACAGAAAGAGTTTTATAAACAACATATAAATACACACATCAAATCATGCAAATATATAACGAACATTTTAATTCACATCCTTCTACACCACCCATATGTAATTCTAATAACATTTCATTAAATAACATTTACAAAATCACACAAGCAATAATCCAATCAATATTTCATCAAACATCGCTTATTAAATAATATAAGCAATAATTCAATAAAATGAAAAGTCAATATAGCGGAGGCGTATGCGCGCAAGGGCGTAGCCCGAGCACATAGCCGTAGCTGGAGCCCGTATTGAGCGTTAGCGAAATAGGGCGACCAAGAGCCCGTATTGAGCGTTAGCGAAATAGGGCGACCAAGAGCCCGTATTGAGCGTTAGCGAAATAGGGCGACAGCGGAGCGTATTGCCCCACGCTAGTGGTGGGGCAATAGCGGAGCTACCCTGCAGCGGATTCGTCGCAAACGAAATCGATGATGGGTGGCTTGTCTTTGTAGATGTTTTTGAAAGCCACGGAGAGCATGAGTTTGATGCGGTTGAGTTGGTTGACCTCGCTGGCGCCTGGGTCGTAGTCAATGGGTGCGATGTTGGCGTCGGGGTGGAGTTCGCGGAGGCGTTTGATCATGCCTTTGCCTGTGACGTGGTTGGGGAGGCACGCAAATGGTTGAATACAGAGGATATTTTTGACGCCGTCGTGGATGAGTTCGATCATTTCGGCGGTGAGGAACCAACCTTCGCCGGTGGAGTTTCCGAGTTGGAGGACGGGTTTGGTGAGTTCCATCATGGCGTGGATGTCGAGTGGAGCGGTGAATCGTTTGCTTTGTCGGAGGGCGTCGCAAGCGGGTTTTTGGTAGTACTCGATGACTTTGATGGCGGATTTTGCGATGAGCATAGCTTTGAGCGAAGTGCCGAGTCGCGTGTAGCCGAATTCGGAGTCGGAGAGTGAGTAGAGGAAGAAGCCCAGGATGTCGGGGCAGACGGCTTCGGCGCCTTCGGCTTCGAGGATGTCGACGAGGTGGTTGTTGGCGTCGGGGTGGTATTTGACGAGGATTTCGCCGACGATGCCGACTTTTGGTTTGTTTTTGGGCGTGATGGGGAGTTGGTCGAAATCGCGCACGATGTCGCGGCATGTGTGCGCGAACGTTTCGAAATCGGCGCGTTGCATGTTCGACTCGCAGATGTTGGTCCACTTTTCGTAGAGCGCGTTGGCGGCGCCTTTTTCGTCTTCGTAGGGGCGAGTTTTGTAGAGGCACCGCATGAGCACATCGCCGTAGACGAATGCTTGGATGGCGCGGTGTAGGATGGGGAGATCGAGGTTGAAGCCTGGGTGTTTTTCGAATCCTTGAGCCGAGATAGGGACGACAGGGACGTAGGCGTAGCCGGCTTCGGCGAGTGCTTTTCGGATAAAGGCGACATAATTGGTGGCGCGGCATCCGCCGCCGGTTTGCGTGATGAAGACGGCGGTTTTGTGCGTGTCGTATTTGCCCGATTTGAGTGCGTGAACGATTTGGCCCGTGGTGAGGATGGTAGGGAAGCAGGCGTCGTTGTTGACGTATTTGAGTCCTTCGTCGACGACGGCTTGGTCGGCGCGTTCGACGATTTCGAGGTTATAGCCCTGGGCGTGGAAGACTTTGGCCAGGATTCGGAAGTGGATGGGGCTCATTTGCGGCGCGATGATGGTGTAGTTATCGCGCATGTGTTTGGTGAACATGCGCGGTCGTGGCCATGCATCTTTGAGCGCGGAGATGGGCGTAGGTGCGGTGTAGTGTGCGGATTGGCGTCGGTTGCGTTCATCGAGAGCGGCGATGAGGCTTCGGATGCGAATGCGAGCCGCGCCGATATTGCTGCCTTCATCGATTTTGAGGGCGGTATAGATGCGCGAGTTTGCCTGGAGGATTTCCATGACTTGGTCGGTCGTGACGGCATCGAGCCCGCAGCCGAAGCTGTTGAGTTGTATGAATTCGATTTGGGGCTGAGTGGCGGCAAATCGAGCGGCGCAATAGAGCCTAGAGTGGTATGCCCATTGATCGACGACGCGGAGTCGGGCGCCCGTATTGCCGCGCCAAGCGACGGCGTCTTCGGTGAGGATGGCGATGTTGTGTGCGGCGATGACGTCGGGAATGCCGTGATGTATTTCTGGATCGATGTGATAGGGGCGGCCAGCCAAGACGATGGCACGAATGCCGTGTGCTTTGGCATAGGCGATGGCGCGCGTGCCTTCTTCGCGGATGTCGTTTTTGTAGGCATCGCGTTCGGCGAGTGCGGCGCGGACGGCGCGACCGACTTCGATGGGGGAGGCGTTGCAGAGGTGTTTGATAACGGCATATAGCCGCGCACCGAGATTTTTGCGGTCGTCGAGATTGATAAATGGGTGGACGAATGGAATGCCCGACTCGCGCAGCGCCGACACGTTGCAATTAATGACTTCGGGGTATGACGTGACGATGGGGCAATTGTAGTGATTTGTCGCCGATTCGACTTCGCGTTCTTCGTAGGCGACGCAAGGATAGAAGATGAAATCGGGGGCTTGCTCGATGAGCCAAGCGATATGACCGTGTGCGATTTTTGCGGGGTAGCATGCCGATTCCGAGGGGATTGTATCGATACCGAGTTCGTAGATTTTCTTCGACGACTGTGGAGAAAGAACGACGCGGAAGCCCAAGGCATCGAAAAATGTGAACCAGAACGGATAGTTTTCGTACATATTGAGCACGCGCGGAATGCCGACGGTACCGCGCGGTGCGTTTTCGGGCGATCGCGGTGCGTAGTGGAATGTGCGATCGAATTTGTATCGATAGAGATTGGGGACTTCGCTCGATTTTGATTTGCCGAGCGGTTTTTCGCAACGGTTTCCCGTCATGAATTTATCGCCATCGCTAAAGGCGCTAATCGTGAGGAGGCAGTTGTTCGTGCAACCGCCGCATCGGCGCATCGATATTTTGTAGCTAAAGTCGTGCAAGGCTTTGCCGAATCGGAGTTTGCTCTTCGTTTGATCGGCGGGGCAACGCGATTGGGCGATGATGGCGCAACCGTAGGCGCCCATGAGTCCTGCGATATCGGGGCGATGGGCTTTGAGGCCCGAAATGTTTTCGAAAGCTCGCAATACGGCATCGTTGAGGAATGTGCCGCCTTGGACGATGATTTTATCGCCGATGGTCTCGGTATTGCGGAGTTTGATGACTTTGTAGAGGGCGTTTTTGATGACGGAATAGCTCAATCCTGCCGAAATATCGCCGACGTTAGCGCCTTCTTTTTGGGCCTGTTTCACGCGAGAATTCATGAAGACGGTGCATCGCGTGCCCAAGTCGACGGGATTTGGTGCGAAGAGGGCTTCGAGTGCGAAAGATTGCGGTGTATGTTCGAGCGATTTGGCGAAAGTCTCGATAAAAGATCCGCATCCAGAAGAGCAAGCTTCGTTGAGCATGATGCTTTCGATGACGCCGTTGTGCAGGATCATGCACTTCATATCTTGCCCACCGATATCGAGGATGAACTCGACGCCTGGCAAGAAAGATTCTGCAGCGCGATAGTGGGCAATCGTCTCAATTTCGCCTTCGTCGACGTCGAGGGCTTTTTGGATGAGCCCTTCGCCATAGCCCGTGACGCAGGCGTTTGCGATGGTGACGGACGATGGGAGTTTGCTTTCGATATCGCGTAGTATTTCGATCGTCTTTTCGAGGGGTTTCCCTTCGTTAGATCCGTAGTAATCGAGCAATATTTCGCGGTCTTGCGACATGAGGACGGCTTTCGTCGTCGTCGAACCGGCATCGATACCAAGGAAGGCTCGGCCAGAATAAGTCGAAATATCGCGTCGTTTGGCTTGGAGGCGGTGATCGGCGAGGAATTGTTCGTATTCGCTTTCGGAGGTGAAGAGCGGAGCGAGTCGCGGGACTTCGGTTTTGGCATCTTCGCCGTAGGATTCCATGCGTTTGAGTAGATCGTCGTATTCGATGACGGCGCCACGTCGCCCGATCCGCGATGCGCCGAGGGCGACGAAGATATTGGCTTGTTCGGGGATGATGACGTCTTTTGGACCGAGTTTGAGTGTTTCGATGAATCGTTGACGTAGCGATGGGAGGAAGTGGAGCGGACCGCCGAGGAAGACGACTTTTCCGCGGATGGGGTGGCCGCACGCCAAAACGCTGACCGTCTGATTGACGACGGCTTGGAAGATGCTCGCGGCGATATCTTCGTGGCGTGCGCCATCGTTGATGAGCGGCTGGATATCGGTTTTTGCGAAGACGCCACATCGCGCGGCGATGGGATATATCATTTTATAGCCGCGCGCCAATTCGTCGAGGCCTTTAGGATCGGTATCGAGTAGCGACGCCATTTGATCGATGAAAGCGCCCGTGCCACCGGCGCATGTGCCGTTCATGCGTTGGTCGATCGTGGCTCCGAAGAAGGTGATTTTGGCATCTTCGCCGCCCAATTCGATGGCGACATCGGCTTCGGGGATGATTTGTTCGACGGCATGGCTCGCCGCGATGACTTCTTGACAGAAGTCGAGATGGAGTCGTTCGGCGACGCCAATGCCAGCGCTCCCCGTCACTTCGATCGTCATGGCAGGGGCTTTGAGTTGTGCGCCAATGTCGCGCAAAATCGTGAATACGGCTAGCCGTATATCGGAGTAATGTCGGCGATATGTCGAGTATCGCGTTCGGTAGCGGTCGTCTTCGACGACGGCTTTGACAGTCGTCGAGCCGATATCGAGTCCGCAGTGTAGTATTTCATGCATCGTAGGTGCCTATCGTGGATTGCGTCTGCGATGGACGCGTCTGTTCGGTGGAATCGCGCGGCATTGCCTATGAGAGCTTACACAGATTGCATCCGCTATGGACGCGTCCGTCGTTGAGTTCGTCGGCAGTAGCTTTGCGAATGTCGATGATTTCGACGTCAAAATGGAGTGTTTTCCCAGCCAAAGGATGATTGGCATCGACGTAGATGTCTTCGTCGCCGATGTCGACGATCCAAAGGGGGAACGGTTTACCGTCTTCGGATTTTGCCGTCATACCAGCGCCGATTTTAAACACCGTTCCCTCGGGGAAAATCGATTTTGGAACGGCTTGTGGTTCGCCCTCGCGCAATCCATAGGCATCTTCTGGGGCGACATCGACGTGAAATCGGTCGCCGACGGATTTTCCGTCGAGGGCTTTTTCGAGTCCTGGCAAGATCTGACGATGCCCGTGCATATATCGCATGGGATTGTCGCGCGTCGCCAAATCGAGGACTTCGCCGGCATCGTCGCTCATGACGAAGATGAGCGATGCAACGGTATCGTTTTGGATGGTATTCGTTTGTAGCGATTCTTTGGATTCTTTAGATTCTGTGAGCATGGGAAATACGATAATTCTTCGATATCCCCTCGCCATTTGGAGAGGGGGAAAAGCGAGCAAAACGCGCTCGCGCGGGGGGATGATTGAGGGGGAAAAGCGAAAAACCTAGTGGTTGATACACCAAAAACTCAAGCTGCCATTGAACATCGACGTGAATACGCTGGAATTAGCCCGAATTTTATTGAAATAGAGCCAATTATAGAGGCGATTGACGCCATATTCGATGGGTTCGAGGAATCGGTCGACGAAGTCGACCCATTTTGCCGTACTGCACCATTTATCGATGCGCAAGATTTGCGTAGCGAAAGCCGTGAGTACGGAGAGGAAGTAGACGAGGAGCTTGAGAGCGACGACTGCGCCGATGGCGACGACCATGAGCACGAAACGCAAGATGATTCCGCCGGGGACGAATGCGATTGGGATCGTCGCTCCACGATTATCGTCGCGGTAACTGGCGACGATCTCGATAGTTGCGATGACATATTGGATGGCGATGACGACGATAATCGCGGCTTGTAGAGAGACGTGCGACGCCATCATCGTTTGAATCGAGAAATGTTCGAGTGCGGCATCGGCGAGCAATACGCAAGCGACGATCATAGCGGATTCGCTGATGATAGCGGCGAGAGTGACGCGTTTATCGCATGCCAATTCATATCGAGTCATCGTTATCACCGCCTATCGCCAAGGGCCATTGCCGGTGTAGACAAATGGGTGATGTTGGGCATTGGGATCGTGATTTGGGTAATCGGAGCGATAATGTCCACCGCGGCTTTCTTTTCGCTCGAGCGCGGCATGTGTGATGATGCGAGCGGCGTCGATCATATTGCAGAGCATGAGCGATTGAGGATTGCGAGCGACGATTTCGTCGAAGACGTCGAGTGCGTGTTTCATGCCCGATTCGGTGCGCACGAGTCCGACGTCGTTCCACATCGTCTTTCGCAGGAGGTTTGCATCGGCGAGTTCATCGTCGGTGACGAAAGTCGGACGTTGGAGTTCGGGGAGAATGGCGATGGCGTGGCGTTGTCGCGTCGCGAAGCTATTTTCGATATCGACGCTGACGCGAGCCCCAAAGACGAGTCCTTCGAGCAGAGAATTGCTCGCCAAGCGATTTGCGCCATGAACGCCCGTAGCCGAGACTTCGCCACAAGCCCACAAGCCATCGATATTGGTTCGTCCGAACTGGTCGACGCGGACGCCGCCCATGTGATAGTGCGCGGCAGGCGATACGGGGAGCTGATCGGAGCGCGGATCGAGCCCTGCTTGCTGGCAAAAGGCAAAGACGGTTGGAAATTTTTTCGGAAACTCGTTGCCGATATGGGTGGCGTCGAGGAAGACTTCGAGACCTTTTTGTTGTTGTGCCCAGATACCGCGAGCGACGACGTCGCGCGGCGCGAGCTCGGCGTCTTTATGGATATCGCACATGAATCGGCGACCGCCGGCATAGAGGATGGCGCCTTCGCCGCGTAGCGCTTCGGTCAGGAGTGGCAAGGGGTCGAGCTTCGTATTGAGTGCAGTCGGATGGAATTGGACGAATTCGACGTCGCTGAGGACGGCGCGGACGCGAGCGGCAATGGCCAAGCCATCGCCGACCGATTCGGCGGGGTTCGTCGTGAATTGATAGACGCGCCCAATGCCGCCGCAAGCCAAGACGACGGCTTGTGCCTCGACGACGATCGTATCGCCGCCGCCGTTGATTCGCCCATAGAGCCCCGAAATGGCGCCGTTTTGGTCTTGGATGAGATCGGCGACGTAGCAGTTTTCGACGATTTCGATATTGGGGCATTTTTTGACAGCCGCCACGAGGGCGCGTTCGACTTCGGCGCCCGTGCTATCGCCATTGGCATGCAAGATTCGGCGGCGGCAGTGAGCGGCTTCGCGCCCGAACGACAATTCGCCATCGGGCGTGCGATCGAATTGAGCGCCGTTTTCGATGAGTTTGCGGATTTGTTCGGGGCCCTCGGCCGTGAGTATATCGACGCAATCTTTGACCGATAGGCCATCGCCTGCCACGAGTGTATCGGCGGTATGGAGATCGGGGGAATCGTCTTTGCCCATGGCGCAAGCGATACCGCCCTGCGCAATCGGCGTCGAACCGCCTTTGCCAAATTCTGCCTTCGTGACGACGACGACTTTGCGTTGAGAAAGCCCTAATGCCGCCGATAAACCTGCAATTCCGCCGCCGATAATGGCGACATCTGCACTGATTTTTTGCATTTGTTTTTTACCTCATCCAATTGCACTCACGAGCGCAACTGCGATTATTTCGTCTTCCTTTGCGCCACAGGCGCAAAGGCGATTTTTTGATCGGTCGAAATGTTGCTGCGGAGCAACGATTATCGCGATCGAGTTGTATTTAACGGATAACTGCGAATTTTGTTCGACGGAATTGCGCCATCGTTCATGGGTACAGCTCTCGAAATGCCCAATCGAGGCGAGCCATAGCCTAGCTACGGCCAATATGCGTCGGCGATTGGAGCGAGCAGTTTTACACCGTGAACGAGCAATTGTGGATCATTTTTTATTCCGTCGTCGCGGCAATCGTGCCGAGAGCCAAGAAGATCATGCTTAGCAGGACGAGCGCCAAATCGATAGCTTTAGAACGAATATTTTTTTCGCGCAAGACGAGTGCGGCGTAGGCAAACGACACGACGACGCTAGCGCGTCGGACCATGCTAACGACGGCGATGAGAGCGCCATCGAGGCTAAGCGCGTAGAGATAGGCGAAATCGGCGGCCGATAAAAAAATCGATATTGCGGGAATCGTCCAAGCCCAATGAAATGGCTGCGATTGTCGGTGGCGCCACCAATACGTCATGCCGATGGCGCCCATTATCGCGCATTGATAGAAGTTGTAATAGGTCTGCACCGCCATTCGGTCGAGTCCCAGGCCGCCGGCCGCCGGGCTGGCCATGAGGTGTTTATCGTAGAGCCCGCAGCAAGCGCCCAAGAGACATGCGGCGGCAACGGCGTAGATCCAGCGATTATGGCTAAAGGCGATGCCTTCTTTTTTGCCGCTTCGGCTCAGGAGGTAGAACGCCACGATAGCGGTTGCGACGCCGCACCATTGTAGAGGGCTGAGCGATTCGGAAAACAAGACGACGGCGCCCAACAAGACGAGGACGGGGCGCGTCGCATTCATCGGACCGACGATCGAGAGCGGGAGGTGTTTGATCCCGATATAGCCAAAGAACCACGACGACAAGACGAGGATCGATTTGATCGCAATCGCCAAGTGGGATTGAAGTGGGATTTCGGGCACGTAGAGTGCATCGCCGGGTGCCCATAGACCGCTGAGCGAGAGCACGAGAAACGGCAGAAAGATGACGCTAGAAATGAGCGTATTTAAAAACAAGACCACGATGACGGCGTTATCCTTGAGCGACTGCTTTTTGCAAACGTCATAGAACCCGAGGAGAATGGCCGAAATCGTGGCGAATAGGAACCAATGCATCGAAGTGCGCGACGAATTTAGAGTATGCTCTTATAGCCGACGGCGACGCGTGCGCGATTGAGAACTTCGTTCATCTTGACCGAGGCGCGTTGAGCGCCCGAGCGCAAGACGTCTTCGAGCGTATCGGGGTGGTTCATGTAATCTTCGTAGATTTGGCGCGGTTTTTCGGTCATTTCGACGAGGAGATTGAACAGAGCCATCTTTGCGTGCCCGTAGCCGAAACCCGGCGTTCTGTAGTTTTCTTCCATCTGTGCGATTTGTTCGGGGCTGGCGAAGAGCTTATAGAGTTTATAGACGTTGCAGTTTTCGTAATCTTTTGGCTGATCGATGGGTGTCGAATCGGTGACGATGCTCATGATTTGTTTTTTGAGCGTTTTGACGGGATACATGAGGTTGATCGTATTGCCGTAGGATTTCGACATCTTTCGCCCGTCGAGCCCGGGAATCGTATGCAAAGTTTCGTTGAATTTGGCTTCGGGGAGGTGGAAGACTTCGCCGAAGGCGTAGTTGAAGCGTTCGGCCATGTCGCGCGTCATTTCGACGTGTTGGACTTGGTCTTTGCCGACGGGAACGATATCGGAATCGTGGATGAGGATATCGGCGGCCATGAGGACTGGGTAGGCAAACAAGCCGTGGCATTCTTCGCCGGCGGTACCGCGATCTTTCGCGGCTTTCCAAGCGTGTGCGCGTTCCAGGAGCCCCATATTCGTCATGCAGCTCAAGATCCAAGCGAGTTCGGTGACTTGTGGCAAATCCGACTGTCGGTAGAATATGCACTTGTTGGGATCGAGCCCAAAAGCGAGGAAATAAGCCGCGATTCCGTGAGAATATTCGCGCATGCGGGCGGCATCGTGAACCGTCGTCATGGCGTGATAATCGGCGATGAAATAGCGACAATCGTATGAGTCTTGGAGAGCAATTGCCGGCAAAATCATGCCGAGGTGATTGCCAACGTGAGGTGTCGATGTCGGTTTAATACCACTGAGCGATATCATAATCTGTCCTTCTAGCCCCAGCAGATGGGGAATGAAAAAAAGAGCACGGCGTATGCGCGCAACGCATGTGAGCACATAGCCGGGCAGCGGAGGCGTATGCGCGCAAGGGCGGCACGCCCGAGCACATAGCCGTAGCCAGAGCCCGTATCGCCGCTAGGCGATAGGGCGACAAAAAACCCGTATCGCCGCCAGGCGATAGGGCGCGCCTGAGCCCGTATTGAGCGGTAGCGAAATAGGGCGAAGCCAGCCCGTATTGAGCGGTAGCGAAATAGGGCGGCACCTAGAAATCGCTATCGAACATGAGGTTTTCGATGACTTCGGGGATTTTTTGCGGTTCGAATCGGACGAGGTCGAGGAATTCGGTGAGGAATTTCATGGTTTGGCGGGGATTGGCGAGTTGACCTTGTTGTGTGAGCGCGTTGACGACATCGGAGAGGGGGGCTTCGATGCCGTCTGGGATGACGGCGCTTGGGTAGGCGTGGCGGTAGAGATCGACCAAGTGGGCGGTCATTTGGAGGTAGTCGGGGGCGGTGAGTTGATTGAGGAAGCAGATGTATTGCGGTGCGAGTGCGTCTTGGAGCACGCGAATGCCGTCGGTGTTGGGGGTCATGGCGAAGACGAGGTAGAGCCCTGGGGTGTCGGAGTAGCGCGTGGGGAGCTCGCGTTGGATGCCGTAGCCGCCTGTGAGGAGTTCGTCGCTCGAGCATGGGAGGTCGCCTTCGCCTTCGGCGCAGACGGCGTGTGACCAAGCCTGGAAGAGCGATTTGGCGAACATTCGGTTTTGCGATGAAAGTAGCGAATAAAATTCGGCTTCGTCGAGGACGACGACGAGACCGGCATAGCCGACGTCTTTTGCGAGTTGAGAAATACCGTTGATAATGTAGGCGTAAATTTTTGCCCAGGGGCGGTAATCGAGCAACGAATAGATTTTTGGGAATCTGCCGTGAATTAAATTCAATTCGTCGTTGATGTCTTGGTTCGATTGCGTGGGGTGGCCTTCGATCCAATCGATGAGCATGTGTCGGGCGGTTTGGATCCATGCGTGTTTGTCGCCGACGTGTGCGGGGAGTCGGAGGTGTTCTTCGTCGGCGAGAGCTCGCGTGTAGGCGATGGCTGGGCTGAGGTAGAGGTGCAGCCCCATGGCGAGTTGTTCGCGGACGCTTCGCGGCATGGGCTTATCGGATTTGATGGCGAATTTTTTGAGGACTTCTTCGCGATTGGCGGCTTTTTCGAGTAGCGGCGCGATGCCGTCGAGGCTTTTTGGGCGGTCGGGGTAGATGAGATTGCGCAAGACGGCGTGATAGATGCGTTTTGGCTGGGAAGGCGATAATTCGGCGTGATCGAGGGTGACTTTTGAGACGAGGAAATTATGCTTGAGCGCGATTTGTTCGATGAGCTCGAGCATGTGCGATTTTCCGAGACCGTAGTCGCCCAAGAAGGCGCGGCGCGCACCCGATACCGTGGCTTGTTCGAGATCGCGGCGAACGACGTCGATTTCGACGTCGCGCCCGACGGTCGATTGCTCGAGATCGGAGGGCGGTACGACGCCCAGGCGCATGGCTTCGAGCGTGAGGGCGGCGTGAAGGCTGTCGACGCTCTGAGGCGTGTGATTTGTCATATCGCAAACTACCTTAAATCATACAAAAACAGGCGCACGATGTGGCGCATGGGCTGATGCAACATGGACGCCGTAAAACGGCGATCCCCCGTGAGCGGTGTGAATGCTCGGGGGCGGCGAATCGCCCCAGAGGCTCGGGAATTGCTTGGAATTGCTCGGGATTGCTCGGGGGCGGCGAATCACCCCAGAGGCTCGGGAATTGCATGGAATTGCTCGGGGGCGGCTTTGAGAGTGATTAGAAATCGTCGAAATCGTCTTCGACGTCTTCGACTTGTTCGACGGCTTGTTGCCCCGACCACATGAGTTCTTTGGCATCTTCGGGCGTGAGAGCGATCTCGCCCTCGGCGAGTTGCTGATAGAGGAAATCGACCCAAGATTTGACGAAGAGTCGTCGGTGATTGACTTCGAAGCAAGCCTCGGTGCAGGCTCGCGCGAGGAGTTCGGCGTTGGCGGCTTGCGTCGCATGGTTGAACGAGACATCGCGAGCATCTTCGAAGACTTCGACGAGTTTCGTGCCGAGTTGTGTGAGGAGGTCTTCGGGTGGGAGGTCGAGTTTTTCGAGGTCGATGAGGACGGCTTGCGGGCTTCGGACGCTGAGCGCCACGGGCGATTTGAGCCGCTGATAGAGTGCCGGATAATCGGGCACGACGGTGCGCATAAATTCGGGCGGAACGGCATACATAAAGAGCGTATGCGGCAATTGATGGCGCCCGCACAAGTCGACGACTTGACGCAAATTATCGCCGATAATGTGCGATCGCTTCGTACTGACCGACATATTGCGGTCGACTTCGTCGAAGAGCAAGACGGTTCCGGGCAAGCCCAAGGCGACGATCATTTGGAGCAAACTGCGCATCATCGTGAAGCCGTTCGATCGCGTAATCTGTTCATAGACGCCGCAATCGCGCAATTCGACCGTATTGGTCACGTTTTCGCCTAACAACCAAGCTTCGAGCATTTGCTCGCGGTGATAATCGTTCTGCAAACAAGCCAACGCCAAATGCGCGACCGCTTGTCGGCACGAATGGCTTTCGCACCATACGCGCATGAGCTTTGTCGTTATCCATTGTGCGACGTCGGATTGGGGCTGGCGCGACGAGGCGGCAGCTTCTTCGAGGCGCTTATCGACGACGTGGCGCACGACGTTGCAAATGCCCAATTGCGGCGGCTCGAGGATCGATTCGGGGCGAAGCATGAGGTGATTGGCGACGTTCTGATAGACTTTCAGTGCGTCGTCGTATGGGCATTCGGCTGGCGACAATTCGACGAGCGACGTCACAAAGCCGTATTTCCATGCCAATTCGCGAACGCAGTGCAAGAAGTGCGTTTTGCCGCCGCCGAAATACCCTTGCACGAGCTTAAAACTCGATCCTTGCTTGAGCAGCGACTGGAAATATTCGTGTTCCAAGACGTTGAGATAGCTCTCGTTGCCGACGTTGATTCGACTCAAACCGAACTCGGGCGGCTGACCGCCTTCGCCCAATCGTTGGATGATATGCGATGCGATGAGTTTGTTCTCTTCGTTTGTAGTCATGTCGCTCCCTCTATGTTTTGCACCGATAAATGCTCGCGCGTTGCGCCCGCTACCCTGCGGCAACGGATCGCACGTTGCGCCTTTTCCCATATTTCTATTTTTCTCAATACGGCACCCGCGCCCGCGCCATTCGGCAACGGATCGCGCGTTGCGCCTTTTCCCATATTTCTATTTTTCTCAATACGGCACCCGCGCCCGCTTACCCTTCGGCAACGGATCGCGCGTTGCACCATTTGCCCGAGCTCACGAGCCCATCCACTCAAAGGCTCATCGACTCAAATTCAAATGCTCATCGACTCAAATTCAAATGCCCATCGACTCAAATTCAAAGGCTCATCGACTCAAATTCAAATGCTCATCGACTCAAATGCCCAAAAACGAGACGCCCCCGGGCGAAGAGATGCGCAAAAGCTCTGGCAAAAATGCACGCCATTCTATTCGCGTCGGAAACACATCGTCAAATAATATTGTCCCTCGGTCGGTCCCATCGGGATAAAGAGCACATTTGCCTTGTTTTTCGTGCTCCCGCCCGTTGCCGTACCCAAATCGAGCCGGTATCCGTTGTGTGCGATGAGCCCGTCTTGTCGCAACTTTTGTATTTGATAGGCGAGCAAATATCGCGGGAATTGCGTCGCCTTCTTGAGTTGAACCGCATGCGGCCAAATCCACGCCATCGGCACTAATACATCGACGATATCGATGCGCTCGCCAGCGGGCTTGCCATCCTTGAGTAAAACGATATCGTAGGCGGCTTTAAGCGCTTGCCAGAACGATTTCGAATCAATGCGAGCCGCTCGGAATTGGTCGAGCAATTCCCCATAAACATTCCAAATATCGCTCGGATCGAGCGACGATTGCGCCATTGGTTCGCGAGCATACGACCACGTCGTCTTACATTGCTCGAAATTGACTTCGAGCGTGAGCGGATGAACGTATAAAACGAGCGGGCTATCCGATACCATCTTGATTTGATCGGGCTTGGGCGCCGTCGCATTGAGCCCTGCGATCAAGTCTTGACGCGCCGTCGTGCGAAGCGTTCGCAATCGGTCTTCGAGCCCGCGAATCAACGCCGCATAACTATCGGCACCGCCATAAGGCGCCAAATCGGCGTGCTGTATCGCATTCAATGCATCGGCCACGTAGTCTTGGCGATTCAAGCTGGCCACGTCGCCCATCTTGTCGAGCGCCTTGGCAATCGGTTTCGATGCCGCCACCACCTGATTGACCGTTCTGCTCATCTGTTGAAGTGCAGACCAAAGCTCCGCATCTGTCTCAAACATATCGTCTCTCTATCTCCTCTAACATCATCCCCCAGCAAGGCACAAAACGCCTAAGAGTCGTTCTCCTTGTCGTTTCCGATGGGGGCTTCTAATCGCGGTGAATTATTGCGCAAAACTTCATACGCCACGCGGTTGCCGTATTGCGCATTGCGCGAGAGCGAAGAATAGGTCAAGAATCGAATATCGTGCGAGTGCTTTTTCGAATCGGGCACCGACTCGGCATGATATCGCGTCGCCGCCACGTCGTGTAAAAACGCCGCCAGCGCGGCATCGCCCGCGCCATTCGTATTGCGCAACTTCTGCGGCCCGCCCAAATACGGGTGAATATGCGTAAACACGCGCATCGGATTCGGGCAAAAATGACGCATCACGAGCCGGCTATATTCGTATTGATTGTAATTCTCAATCGCGCCGCTATGCAATCCATCGCGCGTCGCCCGCTTGACCGATTCATCGGTATAGCCGCACATCGTCAGCCCGCGCGCCCCCTCGGTGATGAGCACCGCATCGGTGCGATCTAATAGAGCATTGCCCGCCAAAAGCGGATCCGAAAACCCCGTCAGGGCCTCCGCTTCGCGGGCATTCATCGCAGCAATATTGACGTATTTCTCTAAAATCGACAAAATCTCGTCGTGCATCCGCCGCACAATCGTGCTCGTCCCCATGCCAAACGCCACCGGAACGCCTGCATCGTGGGCAATCTCCATCATCCGCAACGCCGCCTTCGCTATCGGCCGGTTCGGATTCGCCAAGCAATACACACTCGTAAGCACCACACTCGCTTTGCGCACCACATCTTCGGGCACATCGTCGGGGCCATAATTGCCACTTATCCCCGGCGCCACCGCAAACGAACGCTCACCATCGGGCGTGAAACACGTCACGGCTATCCCAACCTCGCCCGCTATCGGTACCAAATAATCGAGGCTCACCGCCTTCGGCGTCTGCGCCACATAGGCAAATGCCGGCGTATGCGGGTGAATCGTCTCGGGAATCGCCCCCAACAAAATCGCAGGCTCCCCCGACAAATGCGTGTAATTGCACAGCGTATTCGACGCCGTCCCACCCGCTGCATAACGCACCTCGAGCCCCAACTCGCGCACGCGCTCCAACAAACGCGCTATCTTCTCCGCCGAAAATTGCACGCTTTCGCCACATATCAACCCCAACTCTGGCAACAACGACTCGGGGCAACCATGTATCTCCAAATCTACGATGACTTCATCCAGACCGAGCAAATACCACGGTTTCGACCACTCATTCGTGGCGATCGTCGATTTCTTTTCCGTCACAGGGAAATAATATTTGCCCTTTCGGATACCCGGAAAACGCATAGCTTCGTCCTCTCTCAACGATAAGTCTATCCGCTCTGCCTCGTACAGAACGGGCGGAAAAAATAGCCCAAATTCTAACGTAGTTGCAAGTAGATTTAATACCTACATGGGAATTGGCGATGAGCAATTAGCAATTAGCAATTAGCAATTAGCAATTAGCAGTTAGCAGTTAGCAGTTAGCAGTTAGCAGTTAGCAGTTAGCAGTTAGTAGCGAGCAATGAGCCATGAGCAATGAGCAATTAGCAATTAGCAATTAGCAGTTAGTAGCGAGCCATGAGCCATGAGCAATGAGCAATTAGCAATTAGCAATTAGCAGTTAGTAGCGAGCAATGAGCCATGAGCCATGAGCAATGAGCAATGAGTTGTTAGTGGCTAGTGGCTAGTGGCTAGTGGCTAGTGGCTAGTAATTAGAAACTGTGGTTTAATTTCCAATTGCTAATTGCTAACTGCTCATTGCTAACTGTTTTGGTAATGAGCAATAGGTCATGACTGGATAGTGGTTGGGGGGATGGGCAGTGGATAATGGTTAGAAACTGTGGTTTAATTTCCAATTGCTAATTGCTAATTGCTAATTGCTAACTACTTGGGTGGGGGAAGTCTCCCCCTACGCGCCTCTCTTGCGCGTCTGTCGCCATCGCTTTGCTTCGCCCACTGATCGATCGCCCGACGCGCGCGACGGCGCTACCCCCTCTGCGGGGGACACCCCCGCAACGCCCCCGGGCTATATCGCGATTCCCGCCAAGGCGGGTTAGCGGGCGAGGCTTCAACAAACCTTTATATAGCGATGTTTTTCTACTGTTGTTGCCCATTCTGTTCCGCCGGATCGTAGCAATACCCGCCATCATTGGGGAATTCTGGATTCCATCCGGGAATGCGGCACTTAAATCCACCACGGCAATGCGAGTCGTCGATACATCCACACGAATACCGATCTGCACCAGCTGCTTTGACGCAAATCGTTCCAATTTCGTTTTGGACTTGACCTGCGACCACGCCACATTCGTGAGCGTCTTGGAGATACTCGATTTTTCCATTAGAACACGCGCCTTCATAGCCAACGCCATGGACATTTGCGCAGACTCCCATGCCATCTTCTGCCTTCAAACAGAAATTCACGAAATCGCACTTTCCATCGGTACAAGCCGAATGGCACGGATAAACCTTCTTCTCGACGACATACAACTCACCACCTATCGCCTTGCCGCAAACCGTCACAGCCGACTCATGCGCATCGCCCGTTTGTTGGCAAGTCGCATTTTCGCCCTCTTTCGCACTCTTTCCGCAGGGTCGGTGGCATTCGGCTTTATTCTCGCCAACTTTGAAACACGTCGTCTTCGCGCCGTTTTCCTCCTGGCAAGCCGTCACAGGCCCCCACGTTCCTTGCGCCGTGCACAACTCAACGCCTTGGCTATCGCCGGCGGCACAACGCGTAATCCCTGGGGTGCATTTATTCGGATCGACGACTGCATCTTTGCACTCTAAATCGGTCTTGCCCTCGACTTTTTGGCAAGTCTTCGTGCCGTCTTCTTTACAATTATCGCCCTCATTCTTGCCCTTGCACGGATCTTCGCTCGCGGCGGGCTTGTCTTCGCATTGGAGGCCTTCTTTGCCCTCGATTTTTTGGCAAGTCTTCGTGCCGTCTTCTTTACAATTATCGCCCTCATTCTTGCCCTTGCACGGATCTTCGCTCGCGGCGGGCTTGTTTTTGCACTCTAAATCGGTCTTGCCCTCGACTTTTTGGCACGTCTTCGAGCCATCGGCATTACACTTATCGCCCACATTCTTTCCCTTACACGTCATCGTTGGCACTTCCGCCCCAGAATCGCTCGAATCATCGCCGCAACCTGCGCCAAACAATCCCAACACCGCACAAATACTCCACAAACACAACGTTCTCTTCATCACCAATCCGCCTTTATGCTACAAATCGATATAAAAACGATACATATAAGCACAAGTTATACATATCGAAAAATGCGACACGGCAAACCCTGCCGAGCAAACCGTTCATGCGATTGTAAATATTTTGACGACACAATCAAGAGAGGAGACGTTTTTTGGAATCTGAAGTAAAGGCGTTCACCCAGCCCACTATTAATTAGCAATTAGCAATTAGCAATTAGCAATTATTCTCTAACCACTGCTCATGGCTCATGGCTCATGGCTCATGGCTCATTATTCACTGCTCATCGCTCATCGCTCATCGCTCATCGCTCATCGCTCATCGCTCATCGCTCATCGCTCATCGCTCATGGCTCAT
>SFMP01000034.1 GCA_004554395.1 Myxococcales bacterium
GAGCCCGTATTGAGCGGCGAGCGAAATAGGGCGAAAAAAGCCCGTATCGCCACAGGCGATAGGGCGAAAAAAAACACGGCGTATTGGCGAATGCCAATAGCCGTGCCAAAACGCGCAAAGAGCGGCGGACTAACGATTATTCTTCGTCGATTGCGTCGTCGTCGTATTCATCGTCGTCGGCATAGCGGATGATGAGCGGCGTTTGTGCGGCGAGTGCCTCGTCGACGCGTTTGCTGATGAGATACCAGCCGATGCTGCACGGATAGAATGGGCTCTCGGCGTCGAGCGATCCCATGGCATCGTCGTCGTCGATGTCGAGTGTTTTGTCGAGCCCCATGCCGTCGGCGACGAGGTCGAGCTCGCGGCGAAGGGCCTGCAACGACGAAATGTCGACGCAACCGTCGTCTTCTTCGCAGCAACAGCACGAATCGCAATCTTCATCGTCGCAGTCGCAATCGCAATCGCAATCGCCGTGGCAACCGCACGTTTCGTCGCAATCGCATTTGTGGTGACCGCAACCGCAACCGCACATGTCGTCATCGTCGTCTTCGTCGCCGATGTTGATTTCTGCAACCGACGGCAAATCGACGGGTAAGCAGATGCATTCGCGGCTATTGCCAATCGAGAGCAAGTGGGGGAATTTCGCAATCGATTCTTCGTTTTCTTCGTCTTCGAGTTCGGCGATGCGTTTGAACACTTCGCTTTCCCAGGGGAACTCGGGATCGAGTTCGAAACCGTCGAGATTGCCATCCAATTCGAGTTTAGCCGCCACGGCTTGGAGTGCCGTCAATTGGTAGTCTTCGATGACGTCGACCGAAATCTCGTCGTCTTTGTTTGACGCGTCGACATCGGGGTCGTTCCAATCGACCGTCATTTCATAGTGGTCGCTCAAGACCGCCTTGAGCTCGGCCACCGACTCGGCGGCGTCTTCGGCGTTGCTTTCGCTCCAATACTCATTTAAACCCATCGCAAAAAGCTCGAACATATCTGACCTCTACTCGTCACAAACGCCCACCGCTCATGGCATCGACCGCCCATGCGCCGCACGCGCCAATTACCAATGATTGCCGCCCATGCGGCACGGGCCTACATATATCGAACGCCACGAAAATGACAAGCTCAAACGCCGTCGTGTGCGCTTTTGCGCCACCATTGGAGCACGAACCCCGGCATCGGCCACGCCGCCACGAGCTGCCACTCGGGCGCACCGACCGCCACAAACTGCACATCGCATTGCCAATCGCCGGCAATCCGGCTCAACAGCACATCGGTTGCTTGCGGCAGTAGCGCACGATAGACCATGCCACCACCCGCCACATAGACGACGCCGCGCGCGCCTCGGCACCGCTCTAACAATTCGCCGGCATCGCTACCCCACACGACGCCCGCCCCAGGCGCAGCCACACTCCGCCGCGAAAGCACCGCACAAAGCCGCCCATCTAACCCGCGCCGCCCATCGCGCCCCACGGGCAAGCTCTCATACGTCACGCGCCCGACGATCACCGCCGCCCCCATCGTCTGCCGCCGAAAAAAAGCCCGATCACTTGGCACATTCCACGGTATCGCCCCGCGCCGCCCAAGCCCCATCGCATCGTCGACCGCCGCTATCATCACGACTGCACCCGATTCAAAATCGATGCGCAAATCGCCATTTTCTTCGATTATATTGTTCATCATCGCATTTTATTCGCTCTTTTTTGTTCGCCGCCTTTTGCCTTTGGCAATACGGCGTCGGCTTGGCTATTTCGCTTGCGCTCAATACGCCGCGCTTGCCGAGCTATGTGCCGCCGCAAGCGGCTTGCGCGCATACGCTCGGCTTTTTTGGGGCGCTGGATATTCCAAACGCGAAGCATACATGTCGCAGATCTACATATATATGCCATCCACAATTTGAATAAGTATCATTTTACTATGCGAAAAATCGACAATGCATTAATAGTTTTCGGCTTTTATGCGTGCCGTAGGCTCATTGTCTTTGGTGCGCAATCGATTCGATGTTTTGACGACAGATGAGAGGATACCGATGGATCGTCGATGGATTTTGAGTTGTGTATGTTTGGCGAGCGCGTTTGTGGGCATGTCGTGTCACGATGACGCCGATGAGTGTGATTACAAGCAACCCGCCTATTGTAGCGCCGATGCGACGACGATACATCGATGCCGCAGTGGCAAGTGGACGCCAACGGTTTGCGACACGGGCACGGCATGTGCCTATATCGACGACAAGCCGGTTTGCGTCGAATATGCGCCCGATTCGGCGACTTGCAACCTTGGATCGACCAAATGCCTGAGCCAAACGATGGCGGCGAAATGCATCGATTTGGGCAATGGAAAAACGGCATGGCGCAACGAAATATGCGCCAGCAATGCCCAATGTATCGATGGCGCATGCCTCGTCAACCTCACGCCCGCCCCCCCCCCTGTGGCGTCGACGAGCATCGTCTCTCAACGATGCACGCCCGATAACAAAAGCGTCGTAACGACTCGCGCCGATGGCACGGTGACGACGACATCGTGCGTCGAACTCGTCGGTTTCGATGCGCAGTGCCAAACGTATTCGGGCGGCTTGGCGGGCTGTGCAAAGCCCAAAGCATGCGACGAAACATTTTCGGAGGCGGGCACGTGCTTTGGCAACCAGTTGCGCCGTTGCGATATGCGCTACATCGTGCCGCGCCCCATCGTCGAAGATTGCTCGCAAAATGGCGTTCAACCCCCACAGATTTGTGCGGTCACGTCGGGCAAAGCGGCATGCCGCGCGACGTGTTCGGATCCCGATGCCGCTGCGGTGACGTGTAGCCAATCGCTTGCCACGCGTTGCGTCGCAAGCGCTAGCGGCGAAAACGTCGTCGAAACAGGGGCTTCGCTTTGCGTCGATGCGCAAACGCAAGTCTCGTGCAATGGCGACGAGGTCGTCACAAAAGCATGTGGCACGGGCGAAACTTGCATCGCGTCGCTAGGCAAATGCATAGAGCTTTGCGATAGTGCAAACGAAAACGAAGTAAAATGCAGCGCCAGCGGCGAATTATCGATCTGCCAAGCGATGGGCTCGATATATGGCTATGCACCGACGGGCAAGCGCCACTGCTTGGGCGATACGCTCATTCAGTGCACGACGACAGACGGCGTCTACGCCCCCAAAAAGACGGACTGCAACAATTACGTCCACACCGATGGCACAACGTATTATGCGCATTGTCAAAGCGATTATCAGGGCATGCCCGACTACGACATTTGCGTACCCGCTCAAGAAGGCGAGCCGTGCAACGGCTTGACGAGTGAGGGCAAATGCGACGGTAATACGTTGTCGTATTGCCTCGACGAAGACGACGTCGTCGTGACGAAAGACTGCAGCACGAATACGAGCGGCATGACGACGTGTAGCGTCTATGGCAATTATGCCGATTGCCGCCGTTCGTGCACGGCATCGGGTGAGGCGCAATGTAGCTACAACAGCCAAACAGAGTCGTATATCGTGAGCTTGTGTGCGCCATCGCAAGTCGACGCCAAGGCGCTCACCGTCGTCGATGCGACGGCGATTTGCATGGGCAATATACTCTATCGTTGCGACGCCAGCGGCAAAACGACGACGACCGATTGCGCCGCCAATGGCGGCATCTGCGATACGACGGCATGCGTCTACCCGCTCTGCAGTGCCAATATGGCGCCACAGTGCACGGCGGCAAACGAAATCGTCGCTTGCCAAGTCCACGACGGTGGCGAGGTCTATGGCATTTCGAAACAATCGGTCACTTGCGCGCCCAATGGGAAATGCCAAGCGTGCAAAGATGGCAAGATCGTCGACGTAAATGGAATATAATTCGGAATTGCTGCGGTATTTTGTAGAAAATTCAAACCTACACCTACATGGCGCACAATACACGCCAAATAACCGCAGTAAATTTCATTTTATTTCAAAAATGACGGCTTAAAAACTTGATCAATGAGGGTGAACTGATTAGAGACGTTGCCGAAAGGAGCCGTTCTCGAGAGGTTCGAGATCGACTTTTGGCATAGACCGCATGGGTTCGGTCGTTTATCTTTTGGAGAAAGATATGAGTAAGAAGTTGTTGGCCTTGTTAGTTGCCGTTTCGACATGCTGCGCTTTCGGTTGTAGTGACGACGATAGCGATTCGTGCAAGACGGGTGAAAAACGTTGCGATGGTAACAATGCTCAAATTTGCGTCAATGGTAACTGGAGCAAGGGGACGCCTTGTGCTGACGGATGCGATAAAGCGACGGGTGTGTGTAAAGA
>SFMP01000035.1 GCA_004554395.1 Myxococcales bacterium
CGTATTGCGCTTGCGCAATAGGGCGTCGCGCGGCGTATTGCCAGCCGGCAATAGACGCGCAAAAAGCGACCGTATCGGCAAAGCCGATAGGGAGCGCCAACAAGAGCCCGTATTGCGCTTGCGCAATAGGGCGTCGCGCGGCGTATTGCCAGCCGGCAATAGACGCGCAAAAAGCGACCGTATCGGCAAAGCCGATAGGGAGCGCCAGCAAAAAAAAGCGACCGTATCGGCAAAGCCGATAGGGAGCACCAACAAAAGAGACGAAAAAACGATTCGGAAAAAGGAGAAAAATGGAAAAAGAAAAAAGGCGTAAAAAGCGAAAGAAACACCGAAATTGAAATGAATGAAATTCGGCGTTTGGCAGATTATAACGTATTTTCTTCTGGGTCGTATTGATAGACGAGGCAATAGAGGTCGAGTTCGAAAGCCCAGACGTGTCGCAGCGATCGGACGATGTCTTCGTAGGTGTTTTTGTCGGCGACGGGCCAGTCGTCGGGTGGTGCTTTTGGTGCGCGCAGGAGCTTATCGAAGCCGTTTTCGTCGAGGATGGTGATGTCGCGGCCGGCATTTTTGAGGTTATTGACCTTGTCTTGTTTGCTGCCGCCGGTGCCTTTCGACCCGAGGATGAGGTAGTCGATGTTGTGTGAGATGGAGTTTTGTGTTTCGATGCCGACGTCGATGAGCGCGTGTTCGGCGTCGGAGCGAGCCATATTGGAGAGGCGACCGGCGATGACGGCCGTTTTGGTCTGTTTGAAGCTGTCGTTGCCGATGGCGTCGTGGAGTAGCGCTTCGATTTGCGAGATGTCGAGGAAGCCCCAATCGACGTTATCGAAAGGCGAAGAAAATGCAGCAATTTCGCTGTGGACGAAATCTTTTGCAAACGCCTCGTGTCCGAGGTGGGCGAAGATTGGCGTGAAGATTTCGGGTTGTGGCGCCTGTGTGATGATGCGGAATCGGCGTTGGCCGGCATCTCGCAGCATCATGAGTAGGGCAATGGCCTGTTCGGTCGTCGTGATTTGTCGCGGCGGATCGATGATGAGTTGTTCGATGCCGCGTTGCCAGTCGCGCATGAGCGCCTCGGGGAGACCGAGGGCGGACTGCGAAAACTCGCCGAGCCGCAAGTAGTGTTCGAGGCGCGTGACGTCTTTGGAGCCGACGATGCCGATGGCGTCGGCGACGAATCCCGAATAGATATCGTAGGCGTAGAGTGGCATGGCTACTCCGCGAGTCGGTCGATTTGCGCTTGGAGTTCGCGGCTAAAGGCGGCGGGCATGTCGTGATTTTTGAAGATGGCGTCCATGCGATTCCACTTGTCGCGATAGGCTTGCGTTCGGATGGTGAATTGTGCGTCGTATTCGTCGCGCGTGTAGTCTTTGTCGAGGGCGGATTTGAAGAGTCGCTTCAAATCTTCGTAGCGCGGGATTCGCCCGATGGGTGTGTCGATGGCGTCGACGTCGCCGTGGACGCGTTCTTCGGCCCAGAGCATCCAAACTTTTTTGTCGAGTTTGTGGTTGAGGAATTTCCCGTTGGCGTCGCGCAAGAAGTAGTTCGTGACGAAGACTTTTGGCGTTTCGTCGAGTTCGTCTTGTAGGGCGATGTGGTCGGCGACGTATTTGGCCAGCGGCAGGGGCATGAAATCGAGGTTTGCATAGGGGTTGTGCTTTCTGACGCCTTCTTGTCCGAGCGTGGCGGCGGTCGTTTCGCTTTCGATGCAGGCACCCAAGAGCACGCCATGTGTCCACGACAGGGCTTCGGCGATGGGTACGCTCGTATCGGAGTCGCGCCCACCATAGACCATGGCACTGAGGGCGACGCCGTTGGGGTCGTGCAAGGCCGGGTCTTTGTTGTCGAGCGCTTCGAGCCCGATCGTGTAGCGCGCGTTTTTGTGCGACACGGGCACGGGCTTGCCGTCGGCGGTTTTGAGGTCTGGGGTCCACGTGCCTAGGTAGTGTTTGCCGCAACGCGCCTTGTCTTCGAGCCCCGAACCGAGCCAAATCGGCGTGCCATCTTCGTTGATGAGGACGTTGGAGAAGATGCATTCGCCTTCGTGCGTCAGGACTTTGAAAATTTCGGGGTCGTCTTGCGCATTGACGTTCTCGATGATGCCGAAGATGCCGCGTTCGACGTTGACAGCGCGTAGTTTGCGGTCAAAAACGCGAGCATAAATGATGTCGTCGCCGACGATGCTCTGCCCCGGAATCATCGCGGTCGAAGTCTTGCCGCAAGCCGACGGATACGCGCCCGAAAAATACGTCACGCGCCCATCTTTGCCGTGTACGCCCATCAAAAACATGTGTTCTGCCAACCAACCTTCGCGGTGGGCGCGGGCAATGGCGAGGCGAAAAGCGAGTTTCTTGAGTCCAATAGAATTCCCCGCATATTGGTTATTGATGGAGAAAACGCGATTTTCTTCCAAATCGACATAGATTCTTCGTTGATCGACATTTTTCGTCACATTTTGTTCGAGTTCACCCGCGCTATGAATGAAGACGAAAAAGTCGTCGGGATTCTTCGCCGTCTTGAACGCCTCGTAGCCGCGGCGATAGAGCAAATCTTCGGAATGCGCGACATAGGCGGAGTCTGTGATTTGCAGCGCGAGAATCGAAAACGGCGAGTGCGTCGGGCCGAGGCAACAGAATCGGACGTACATATCTTTGCCCGCCATGATGCCGTCGAGGAGGCCCATGATTTCATCGACGCCCGTTTTGCGGTCGAGCGTCGCCGTTTCGAAGCCAAAATCAATCGGTTTCGAGATGAGCAACTTCGTGTGGGCCTTGTCGCGGGCTTGGTCTTGGGGACCGTCGAAGTGGTAGGTGTGGCCGCGCATCGGGAGCACGTGTTCTTCGCCAGTTTCGAGGGCTTTGTCGCGCAAAAGCTGTGCATCTTCGGGCGAATCATCGACGACGACGACCGACTTGGGCTTGCACAGCCTAACGTATTCATCGACGATGGCAGAGACGCGAGTGTTGTTGAGTGCGGCTAATTTTTCCATGGATTTTTCCATATTTTACGTGCTCCTGTGACGTGTGTATGCGCAGAATCGCCGCCCCAAACGAGGCGACGCGCTAGCGAACGCGATGCCATTTGGCTTGTTCTCGTCTATCATAATGATATTTGGCGGTAAAGTGTTCCCAAATCGTCGCGTTTGGCGTTTTTTTGCGTTTTGCGCCCTATTGCCCGTTGGGCAATACGGGCTTTTATCGCCCTATTGCCCGACGGGCAATACGGGCTTTTATCGCCCTATTGCCCGTTGGGCAATACGGGCTCTGGCTTCGGCTATTGCCCGTTGGGCAATACGCCTACGCTGTTTTTAGGTGCGTGCACAAAGCGCGATTGGCGTGGCTTGCGCGACGATATCCCATATCATTAAACATATCCATATAACGAAATGATGAGCCATATCGATGGATATGACACGACATTGTAAGTTCAAATGCGATTTATAACCATACAAAATACAAACACCTATATATCACACAAACACTCACACACAGCCCACAAATCGATACATCATCTAAAAGTCGAGCATTCAGATAGAGGCGTATGCGCATCATTTTTTGAATGCGCGTTCGCATCGTTGTTGAACGAAACGCGTTAAACTGCTAGCATTATGAGGGTTTTTTGACCGTATTTTTGACTTAGGAGGTTATATGCGTCGTATTTGCAACACCACCATAACAAGCCTTTCGGCTTGGGTTTTCTCGGGCATCGCGGCACTCGCCATATTGGGCGCTTGCGCCACCGACGATACGGGTCCCAAAGATACGACGATGGATTATTGGTCGAAGAAGAAGGGCGATTGCGAAGAAGTCCTCAAGAGCCCACATGCTTATGATTTATCGCAAATTACGCGATGTACGAAGATGTGGGAGATGTATCGCTATGTTGACAATATTCCGCTCAAGGACCGTTCGATGTATGCCGTTGCATTTAGTACGGTGAGCCATAAGGCGCCCGATGCCTACGATAGGGCGATTGCCGATGCGGCGCTGACGCGTCTTTGCATTCCTCGTCATCCGCTCGATGGGAGTGGTCAGGTGCGCGAAGAGATTCCCGATTCGTTGCAATGCAATACGGTTTCGGATCTTTCGATCGGCGGCAAAGCCGTTGCGTCGTCGAATCCCTATCAGCGCATGAAAGCGACCGTCGAGGTCAGCGACGTGAGCGATAAGGAGATGTCGCGCGCCGCGACAGTCTATAAGAAGGGTTCGACACAGCGCCAAAAAGAGAACTTGGGCAAGGCGATCAATTTCTATCGCGAAGCCTTGGAGATTTATCCGAATTACGTTGCAGCGAAATACGATTTAGCTTGTGCATTGGCGGTTTCGGGCGACGAGCGCGGTGCTTTGCGCGAGCTCGAAGAGCTCAATACGTGGAACGACGCCGAGGCGCAACAACGCATCGTCAAAGCGCGTTCGGACTCCGATTTTGAATCGATCCGCGACAATCCGAATTTCAAATTGATCACGGGCTATGTTCGCGTCGTCATCGTCAATGGTGCCAGTGCCATTGGCGAAGAGCACGTCGCTTCGATGAAAAAGCGATTGGAATCGAAAAACATCCCCGTCGCCCAAGTGGGCAAGAGTAGCGGCGTCGTGCTTTCGCCGCAGATCATGTATCGCGAGGGCTTCGAAGACTACGCCTATAAGATCCGCGACGTGCTGGGCAATTCGAAGATGGCCGTCACGCTCGATCGCCGCAAAGGCGGCATGGACGACGTACTCGTCTTGTGGGGGCAACCCGAGGCGGCCGCCATCGGCGCCGGTCAAAACGCCCCAGTCGTTCAAGGGCAACGCGCTCAGGGTAGCGAGAACAAACTCGACGACCTCGCCGATTCCGTCGATAACATGAAGAAATCCGTCGATCATACGCGCGATGTCGGCAAATCTCTCACGAGTTTCTAATCGCAGTGACGCGCTCTGCCATCGGCGATTCCCTCGCTTGCGGGGGGCTCTCGATGGCAAAGAATCGAAGCAGAAAAGTATCAACGGCTATAGCGCACCCAAATCGCCTGAATTGTACGATTTCGTCGTGATTTGGTAATCTTTGATGAAGATTTCGCAATCTTCTTCTTTGCCATCAACCATCGTGCACTCGCGGGCACATTCGCCTTCGGGGGTGTAGACTTTCCAAGGGCCTTGTTCGAGATTGTCGACGAATGCGCCCTTAGCCATGAGCCCGCCCGTTTGATAATAGAGCTCGACATCGCCGTTTTGTAGGCTGTCTTTGTAAGTCTTGACGCTTCGGAGCTCGCCATTGACGTAGTATTGATTCCATACGCCTTGGCGCATGTCGTTTTCCATCATGCCTTTCGTATCGATTTTGCCATTGGGATGATACGACGTCCACTCGCCTTGGAGTTTGTCTTTATCGTAATTGGCGATCAATTTGATGCGTCCATGGGCGTCGAATTCCATCATGGTACCTTGTTTTCCGTCGAATCCGACGCAATAGAACTTCGGATATGAGCCTTCGAGGTCTTCGATTCGGTTTGTTTGTGGCGGGCAAACCAGGTTATCGGCCTCGGCATATCGCTTCGAAGCGGTTTCTTCGGTGTCGCGCGAGCTTTGGACATTGGAATAGATGGCATAGCCAAGGACTACGGCAAAAATGGTGAAGATAACCGCGGCGATGGTATATGCGACGGGTTTTGGGAGCTGACCTCTATATAATACAGCCATAATGAACTCTTCGATGGGTGATGAATTGGGGTGACAATGACCAAGGTAAAGTCGCGGCGCCGCGTGACAAATGCTCGAGGAGGGGCGCCTCAAATCGCCGCCGTTTTAGTCCGATTGCGTCGAACAAAGCAAGACTGTGAGAAAAAAGAGCGCATATTTTATATGCGCCCAGATTTATCGCGCCCGAGGCGCGCATTCATGGATCAATTGAGTTTGCTTTCTTGCGATTCGCGTATGATTCGCTCGCGTTTTTTCTCCCAAGCGAGTCGTTCTCTTTCGGCTCTATCGCGAGTTTTTCGAATTGCCCAAGTATCTTCGGCGCATTTGGAAATGTTGAGCAAGACGCCCGTCGCAAACATGCACATGACGAGCGACGAACCACCAAACGATACAAATGGCAAGGTGAGACCTTTTGTCGGCAAAAGCCCCGTAATGACGCCGAGATTGAGTAGCGCTTGGAGCGTAATGACGAACGTAATTCCAAAGGCGACGTATCGGCCGAATAAATCGCGAGCCCGGTAGGCGATGAGGAAACCGCGTGCAGCAAAAGCTAAGAAGAGAATACACAGCGCAATGGCGCCTAAAAATCCGAGTTCTTCGAGTGTCGCCGTACCGATAAAGTCGGTGTGTAGCTCGGGGACGAAGCCGAGTTTTCCGAGTCCTTGCCCTAGCCCACGCCCTTCGACGCCCCCCGATCCGATGCTGATGAGGCTGCGCGTGAGCTGATACCCTTCGTTGCTCTGCGTTCCCCAAGGGTCGAGGAAAGCCATGATTCGCTTCATGCGATAATCGGCCGAGAAGATGAGGAGCGAAGCCCCTAGCCCCCCGACGATAGCTCCGCCGATGAGATAGATCATGCGCGTGCCCGCGACGAGGAGCATGACACCCGTCAAAATGACGATGATGGCACTCGATCCGAAGTCGGGTTGCTTGAGCAATAAGCCCACGACACAACCGATGAGGATGATATGCGGTAATATGCCAACGGAAAACGTCTTCATGAGATCGTTTTTCTTCGTCATGGAATACGCCAAGACGAAGACGAGGGTGACTTTGGCGATTTCGGCAGGCTGAACGTTAAAGAATCCAAGTCGAATCCAACGCCGCGCCCCGTTGACATCGGTGCCGACGAATAAAACTGCCGCTAGGACGAGTATCGTGCCAGCGAATATGGGCCATGCGGCGCGGCGATACCAATGGTAATCGACTTTGAGTCCAAAAATGAGAAAGAGGAGCCCGCCGGCGAGGTAGATGAGCTGGCGCTTGAGAAAAAACGCCGAATCGCCGGTGAGCCATGTCGCCGTAATGCCCGAGGCACTGTAGATCATGACGATCCCAATGCCTACGAGCGCACAGACGATGAGCAAAAGCCAGCCATCCCACGGGCGTTCAGTTGTATTTAAAGTCGTATTGAACATGGCTCACGCTCTATTATCTTGCGTTTTAGCGCAACTTGAGGCTCGCCAAGGCGACGAGTGATAACAAAATCGAAATAATCCAAAAGCGAACGATGACTTTTGGTTCGGCCCATCCCTTGAGCTCGAAATGATGGTGAATCGGTGCCATTTTGAAGACGCGTTTGCCCGTCAATTTAAAACTCGTCGTCTGCGTAATGACCGACACGGCTTCGAGCAAGAAGAGCCCGCAAATGATGACGCTCAAGAGTTCGTTTTTCGACAAAACGGCGAGCGTGCCCAAAGCACCACCGAGCGAGAGACTGCCCAAATCGCCCATGAAAACTTGGGCGGGATAGGAGTTGAACCACAAAAACCCGATACCACTGCCGACGATGGCACCGCACCCGATGCAAAGCTCGGAAATGCCCGATATATGGGGGATTCGAAGGTATGAAGCGAGGTCGAAAGTGGCAAAGATTTCGCGTCCGTCGACAGAGACGGGGAATTGTAGGACTGTGCCGGCGACGTAGCATAAGACGAGGAATGTGCCAGCGGCGACGGCGACGGGGGCAATGGCGAGCCCGTCGAGCCCATCGGTGAGGTTGACGGCATTCGACGTGCCGACGATCGTCACCATGGCAAAGAGCGCATAGGCGATGACGGGCAAAGAGAGTGAAAACTTATCGGCGGCAACAAACGGGAAATAGAGCTGACTCGAGTAATTGAGCGTGTCGTCGGAAAAGAGCACGAACATCAAGACGGCAGTGACGGCAAACTGCAAGATGAGTTTCCAACGCCCAGGGAGGCCGCGGCTCCCCTTTTCTTTAATCTTGAGGTAGTCGTCGATAAAGCCGATGCCACCAAAGAAAGTCGTAATCGCCAGAAATATCCAGACATAGTGATTCGAAAGATCGGCCCATAATACGGTCGAAACGACGAGGCTGAGCAAGATGAGGCTGCCGCCCATCGTCGGCGTGCCGCGCTTCTTGAGGTGCGATTGGGGGCCATCGTCGCGAACGACTTGACCGACTTGGCGTTCGAGGAGTTTGCCGATAAATTTCGGGTACATGAAACTCATCAATAACGCCGTGATCATCGCCATGACGACGCGAAAGCTGACGTATCGAAATACGTTGAACGGCGCAAAGTAATCGCGCAGTTCATACAAGTACATGAGCATTAGAGATCTCCAAGTTTTGCCCATTTTCGATGGGGCAATGTATGAAAAACTAAATCGTGTGCAATATATTGGTGAATGACAGAATAATGTTCGATATCGAGAATCGCATATCGTTCAAAATTCGCATATCGGGCAGTCGAATTTATCCGATTTCAGCCCCGAACATGGAGAGAGCGCGTTCGAGTTCCATGCCTCGACTTCCCTTGATGAGGCAAATGTCGCCAGTGGCGAGTTGCGGGCGAAGCCAGTCGATAGCAGATTGGAGTTCGTCTTTCGGCGCGCAAAAGATGTCGCAGGGGGATGCGCCGGCGGCCAAGGCACCTGCCGAAATGCAATGCGCCGACGGCCCAATGCAGACGAGCTTTTTGAAGCCGCAGGCAGCCGCCTCGCGCCCGAGTGTGCGGTGGCATTCATCGCTCGTATCGCCGAGTTCGCGCATTTCGCCCAAGATGAGGCAACGGTTTTGCGGCTTCGATATCGTCGCCACGAGGCGCAAAGCCTCGTGCATGCTCAATGGATTGGCATTGTAGGCATCGTGCAAGATGACGATGCT
This sequence comes from Myxococcales bacterium, assembly GCA_004554395.1. GTDB lineage: Bacteria > Myxococcota_A > Bradymonadia > UBA4248 > UBA4248 > UBA4248. The sequence continues at coordinate 8,812 of SFMP01000035.1, forward strand.
GGGGGCGGCGTGCCAACGCTCGAGTCGCCCCGAGGGGAGTTTGACGTTGAGCAATGCCGAATTGATCGCATCGTCGGTCCACGCGCCGCCAACGGCGGTGAGCGCAAGCGCGAGGTTCATCGCATTATGCGCACCGAGCAATGGCAATGCGATATCGTGCACCATCGTGCCGTCGACGTGGTATTTGAATCGTATGCCTTCTGAATCGGCTTCGATGTCGTCGATATATGTCGAACTATCTTCGGCACTAGTTCCTACCCATATAATTTTATTTGCATTGGCGATATCGGCATAATAGGAGCGCGTTGCGCAAGGGAGCACGATTTTGTTGAGATCGGGCGCTTCGAGGAGTTCGCCTTTGGCGCGAGCAACGCCTTCGATCGAGCCAAAGCCGCCCAAATGAGCCGCGCCAACACACGTGATAATGGCGATATCGGGCGGCGCGATATGGCGCAGGTGTGCAATTTCGCCTGGGGCATTTGCCCCCATTTCGAGCACGGCGACGTCGTGTTTTGGCGTCAGCTGCACGACGTTCATCGGTAGCCCGATATAGTTGTTGAGATTGCCCTCGGTTTTGAGGACACATTTGCCTTTGGCTTCGAGCAAAGTCGCCAAGATCTCTTTTGTCGTCGTCTTGCCGTTCGACCCCGTGATGGCGTAGACTGCGAAATCGCCCATATTGCGACGCAATCCGAGGATCTCGTGGGCGAGGCATCCGAAAGCCGTCAAGACGTCGTCGACTTCGAATATCGCCGTGCCATCGGGGACATTCATCGCCGTTCGAATGTCGCGCTTTCGGTCGACGACGACACCTCGACATCCTTGGTCGAAGACTTGATCTAAAAAGTCGTGCCCGTCGAATCGCTCGCCTTTGAGCGCGAAGAACAAATCGCCATCACTTGCCCGCCTGCTATCGAACAGCGTGCGGCGGAACTTCGTTCCGATTCGATTCCATTTTGCGCCAAGCGCCGTGGCGATTGCCTTGGCATTCATCATCTCGAAAATCGTTTCTTCCATGAACATTTCCTTTCTCGTGAGTGCATCGAACGATGCGCCTGCGGGCTCCGTATAAGGTAGAACAAGGAAAATGTGAATTTATTGATGTTCGGTGCGCCCATCGCACGCCATCGCCAATCATCTCGTCCAACGCGCCTTTGCCGAGGCTCGATTTGAGCGGCAATTTGTGTAATAAACTGATTTCATTCACTTTTTTCTTGACAAAAAAAAATCATTCATTCTTGAATCGGAGTCTTGAACCGACTATAATGCAGAATTGAGATAGACATGGTGCACGGATATCGTGTAGCCAACAACCCCAAGCCCATCGAAATTCATTCGCCCCGAGTTTCATCGATCGCGCCAGCGTTCGAGCTCGTGGTCGACATCGAGCACACGGTGATTGCAGTAAGTTTTATTCATGACATACGCCTACTTTGACATACCTACTACATTCGCCGATAGACCTACCATAGCATACATAGGATTGGGATTGACGACTGAATAGCCCCGAGCACCACATATCCGCGACACAGGCTTTGTACACTTCGACATAAAATTCACTTTACGACGGAGGGAACGGTTATGAAACTCGCATGGATTACGGTAATCATCATGGCTTTTGCTTGCATCATGAGCGGATGCAACAAAGACGAAACGGCATTCATCAACTATCTCAAAGACTTCGACGCCATTTCAAAGCAAGAAGATTGCGCCAACGCCGCCTCGGATATGCGCAGTTGGATCAAAGACAATGGCGACGCCTTCAAAGTCGAAATCAAAAAGGTCAAAAACAACCGAGGCAATACAGAGGCAGCGCAACAACTCCAAACGATGGCAAAAGACATGCCAACGCGCTGCGATACCCACATCGGATACCTCGCCTCGACTGCGCGCTTCTTCGAGCTCTTCGATTCAGTGCGATAGTCGGTCGCCGATAAACACATGAGATGCGCGAGGACGATGTGTTAAAGCCCCCCAGTTGGGGGGCTTTTTTGTGCGTCGATGTGTTAAAGGCCCCCCAGTTGGGGGGCTTTTTTGTGCGTCGATGTGTTAAAGCCCCCCGGTTGGGGGGCTTTTTTGTGCGTCGATGTGTTAAAGACCCCCAGTTGGGGGGCTTTTTTGTGCGTCGATGTGTTAAAGCCCCCCAGTTGGGGGGCTTTTTTGTGCGTCGATGTGTTAAAGCCCCCTCGTGTGGCGACATCATAACGGTACTCTAGAAATCCGTCCAGAGACACTGATTCGTCACTTCGTGATGGAAGACGATCTCGCCGCGTTTGATGCGATTGCCCAAGTCGTGCGGCGATCGATTGGCGACAGCTCGCTTTAGAGAAGCATATTTGGCATGATTTTCGGCCCCCAAGATCTGTTTCATCGCCGCCGACTGCTCGAAATCGGCAATGGCATCGTAGATATTGCCTGGGAGCTTATGCGACTCGTTGTTGCGCATTTCTGGCGTGATCTTCGGATATTTCTCCATCATCAATTGCAAAAGCACGTAGACGAGCAAATAGGGATTCGCATCGGGACCAACGGCGCGCAATTCAAAACGCGACGTTCGTTCGTTGCCCTTCGGCAAACGGATAATCGCCGATCGATCGTTTGTCGAAACGCGGATATCGTTCGGCGCTTCGAAATTCGGATCGAGCCGTCGATAGCTATTGACCGAGCTATTGGCGACGAGGCAAAAATCGCGCGCATGGTACAAAACGCGATCGACACATTGCCAACCGAATTCCGAAAACTGCCCCACCCCTGCCGGGTCGAACATGAGATTCTTGCCGTGCTGCGAAACCGATATATTCGCATGCATTCCCGAACCGTTGACCTTCATCAAAGGCTTAGGCAAAAAACACGCCGTCAAACCGTTCATTGCAGCGATTTGACGCGCCAAGAGTTTGTAGATCTGAACTTGGTCGCAGGCGATGAGTGCCTCGGCACAGCGATAATTGAGCTCAAACTGCGACGGCGCTACTTCGGGGTGGTCTTTTTCGTTTTCGAAGCCAAGTGCCCGCTGTGCCTCGGCAAAGTGATCGATAAAGAGCTTCAGCGGCGTATTGGGCAACGTGTGGAAATAACCCCCATCCGAAACGTACTTAAACCCGACATCGGCTTGGAAATTCTGTTCGGCGTCGATGTCTTTGAACAAAAACCCCTCGACTTCGAATGCGACGTTACTGCTATAGCCTTTCTCGAACAAATCGCGGCTATATTTTTTGAGCAAACCGCGGATATCGCCTGGGTATGGCGTATCGTCGACGCCTCGAACGAGCCCAAAGACCATGACTTTGCCCGGACCAAATATGTCGCTCGGCAACCATCGAAAACTCCCCCAGTCGACGTCGAGACACAAATCCGATTCGCGTTGCTGCGAAAATCCATGGATCGAAGATCCGTCGAACGTCAACCCATCGTACGACTTTTCGAGGAACTTCTTGTCGTAATCGAGCATGTGAAAGCGCCCCTCGAGGTCGGAAAAACACACCGTCACCGCCTTGAGCTGGTTCTCGTCGTGGAGATAACGGAGGTACTTTTCGCGCAAAAAGTCGTCGGGCGTGTGGTTTTGAACATCGGCTTTGGCCTCGAGATTGAGCTCTTCGAGCGCCTCGTATGGTATTTCTTTAAAATTCCTTATCTTGAGCATAGATCTCCCTATTGTGAGCACAGATCACCTTTCAACGGTGCGCCCCCTCCCCCACAAACGATGGCGCACAAGCCGCGCATAGTTATGCCAAAAAGTCACAAATACAAGGAAAAACTGTCGATTCATCTTCCACATGGACATGTGGGCATCATTGCCAATGGCTACTCGCGCCCATTGCCCTACGGGCTTTTGGTGGGGTTGGGGCGGCTTGGTTCGCCCGGCGATGGGGCGGGGCTACTCACGGGAAGCCCTACGGGCTTTTTTTTGGGGGGGGGAATATATTGCAAAAGAATGTAGTCAATATCATACAAACGAATTTGTTTGTATAATATGTCTACGTCGTATCCGCTCTATGCGCGTGAATACATTGGATAGGGTGGGCGTATTTCTAAAACTAAGCGTCGTGGTCAGGGCTACCTCATTTACTTTTTCCGTTGAAACAGCACATCAAGCATGGCAAGTGGGTCAAGCGATGCCTTAAGCATCATCAATTTTTTGGTCAA
>SFMP01000036.1 GCA_004554395.1 Myxococcales bacterium
AAGTGCCTTGATATGTTGACGTATAAAGAAATCGCGTTGTTGTTTTTCGAGATCTTCGCGCACTTTTTTCGCCGTCGTGCTAAACGTCACATTGGCTTCTTTTTGCGCCACAAATATGCCGAGCAATATTTCCAATCGCTCGCGCACCGAAACGGCTTGTAATATTTTTAAGCGCTTTTCAAATGGCATTTCGAGCGATGCTGCGACGAGATCGCAAAAACACCCCGGATCATTCGAACGCTCGATGATGCGCATGATCTCTTTCATCTCGCGTTTTTCGCCCTGTAAATCCCACAAATTGCGAACGGCCAAGCGCACTTGGCGTAGCAAATTGCGATCTTCGAGCATTTCGTCGCCCATCGATGCCAACGGCAAGTCGAGCGCATGGGTAAAATTGCCATAGAAATAATCGCCCTTGACATACATCGATTTCAATGAAAGCCGACGCATGCCAAAAACCGTAACGGTTATTACATCGCATTGCGGGATCTTCTCGCGTTTCAATATGCGAACTTCAGTCCCTACGACGTCGATACATGCATCCGGATCGAACGTCGAATGATTGCGGTCGTATGGCAAAATAAACAGTCCCGTATTCGTCTTCAATGCTTCTTCGACGATCAACAATCGATTATTGTCGACGATATTAAGCGCCATCACCGATCCGGGGAATGCCACATATTCATTCGTCGGGTATATCAATAAATCTGGAATCTTTTGATTGGCATCGTCGCGAACCAATTTATACATATTGTCGAGTTCATCAAACCCTGCGCCACGCTGACCGACGCCACTGCCCAATACGCCACCTTGATCGCCATCGGCCACGGCACCATCTCGACCTATCTTTTTCTTCTTCTCGTTCTGATTCCCCGAATCCATGTTCTCATCCTCTTATCATCACTCTATCATCGATTTATCGACTATCGATACATATCGGGCATGGCGGCGAATTGCCACAACGACAAATTTCGCCACTGATGCAGAGCTAAGCACCTTTTAGCCATTGTCAAATGCTATTTCAATCACGCCATCGTGCCCAAAGATGCTGGGCACGTGCAATCTGCGATCACTGCGCAATGCTACTGCGCAATCTTCATCGAAACGATGTAATCGAGCCCTGGGAATTTCTCTTTGAGGTATGCATTGCCCTCTTTTTGAATCTTGCCTTGGTTTGGGCGCTCGCCGTGTTCGTAATTGAGCGCGTCGACGACATCCATCCCCGATGTAATCTTTCCAATCGGCGAAAACCCCTGCTTATCGAGCATGGCATTATCGCCCAAATTGATAAACAACTGCGTCGTGCGCGTATTGGGGCCGGCCGTTGCAAACGTGAGCGTTCCGCGAGCATTCGTCGTCTTCACGGGGTCGTCTTGAATCGACGCTTCGCGCCAAACGCTACTCACCAGTGGCGTGCCGTGAATTCCGAATTGAACGACAAACCCCTTGACCATTCGGAACAAGGCAATATCTTTAAAAAATCCCGCCTCGACGAGATTATAAAACCGGTCGACGCCATTCGGTGCCCAATCGCGGTGCATTTCGACGACGATGCGCCCCTTTGTCGTTTCGATTTCGACATTGAAAAGCTCGGGCGCCTGCGCATTGAGGGTCTCGGGCGTGAGGAGGCGAGCCATATCGGCCGCGCTATCCTCTTGGGCAACCATTGCCGTTTCTTCGACTTGTGCGGGCTCTTTCGCCGTCTCGGGCGCCGCCGCCTTCTTCTCGGTCGGGCTGCACGCGCTCAACCCCATCCACAGAGATATCGAAAGCCCCAATAGGCACATCATGCTTCGCTTCATCATTTGCTCCTTTGCTATATTTCGCACTGTCGATGAGCCGTGCCGTGCAACCACGACGCCGACTCACACTATTTCCATTCACGCCAAGCAAAACACAGCCCCACAATGGCGCAGGCGCGTGCGCTACATCTGGCGCGACTAGCGCCGCATTCATACTTCATCGCCGTTCGTCTGGCAACCACTTCGATATTGCGCGTTGCGCTCATATCGCCACGCCTATCGGCGACTGCGCCACGAATACGGCGACGTACACGATCCGATCATGGATCGCGCCAATACGCCACGTTGCTACGCCTATTTGAGGCAGCGCCGCAGACAGGGCTTCGCCCATCGATCGATTAATTTCGCGCTCAAACGATATCATACATAGACAAATCTATGACATTGGTCTAAACACGCGCCAAGCGTGCACTTGCACGCGCGATGTCGCCAACGTGTGATGTATACATTTTGGCCATATTTCTATATTTATCGGAGCTCTGAGATGGCAAACGAAATAGAATGTTCGCACGAAACGCCCGCCAAAACTGCATATAGAGGATACGACACGGCGCAGACACGCGATCACGAAGAAATGACTTCGATACCGTGCATCGCCAAGAAGTATGAAATATTGGAGTGTTTGGGACGCGGGAGTCAAGGCGAAGTTTATCGCGGCAAACGGCTTGGCGATGGATCTGAAGTCGCCATCAAGGTCATGCACATCAAATCGGTCAAAAACTGGAAGATGTATGAGCTGTTTGATCGCGAAGCAAAGGTGTTGTTGACCATCCACGTCGATGGCGTCGCGAAGTTCTACGAAGCCATCGAAGACTTAAATGGCCCCGATCCGGTCTCGGTCATCGTGCAACAGTACATCGACGGACATGCCTTGAGCGAGTTTATCAAAGCGCATCACCGTTTTTTGTTGAGCGATATCGCCGATATTCTCATCCAACTGACGACGATTTTAGAATCGCTTCATGCGCTCAATCCGCCGGTCATACATCGCGACATCAAGCCGAGCAATATCATGCTACAAGACACGGCACACGGTTATAGGGTTTGGCTCATCGACTTTGGCGCGGTCGCGAATCCAGTGATTAAAGACGGCGGATCGACGCTCGCCGGCACCTATGGATACATGGCACCGGAACAACTGATGGGGCAACCCAAACCGGCGAGCGATTTGTATTCGATGGCGGTGATGGCGTTTTATTTATTGACGGGCGTTGCACCCGAATCGCTCGAAATTGCCGATTTTCGACTTCTCATCGACCCACACCTACAAAACCTCCCATTTTCTGTCACGCTTTTATTGCGCCAAATGCTCGAACCCCATATCGATCAACGCCTGACCGATACGAAGACGATTCGTCGAGCGCTCGAACTGATAAAGAAAAGCGATTTCAAAAGCCTAGACGCTCTCGTCCATCACGACAAAGCAGAAAAAATAGTCACTTGGACGCCGATGAAATCGTATAAACAGCCCGGTTGTATCGAACAATGGGATGCTTTGAGCGATGTGGTACCTCGCAAAATCCCGCGCGAAGCCATGAACAATATCGAGAATAGATTAAAAAACATCTATGCGCTCACTGACATGGAACAATTTTCCGTATTCAAAAGAGCAAAATGCTATTACAGTTTTAGGAAATTTCAAATATTGATTTTTTCTATAACAGCAATGATGGTATTATCTCTTGTAGGTCTTCTCATCCAACCCTTCTTCTATAATAATTCTATTTTAGTTGCTTGCTGTTATACTCTTATTCCTATTGCGTTCATCATCCTCCCACTTATCGGTGCGGTAAAAGATGGAAACCCAAATACTTCATACTGCAAATCCTCCAATTCCCTTTTGCGATTAATATTGAGCTACGGTCGCAAGACATTTGCGACGGTCAAATCGATCGAATTCGAATTTGCCGTCGATCGCCCATCTTCGGAATACTGCCCATTATGGAAAGTGACTTACACATTTAATCCGGTCGACGACTCATCGGATGACGATTTAGTGCGCTACTTTTACACGCGTCGTCGCCCCGACGATCTCAAACCAGGAGACCTCATTCCTTGCCTATATATCATCACTTGCACGGTCATGGACGGAGAGTATGTTTATAGTATTCCTTGGCCCATACTCGAACAAGACGACGTCTATTTATCGGGCGATTTTTTAAAAGCACGCAAATACGAGCATCTGTTTGTTGCGAGTGATATCAAAGTCGGTTAGAGGGGGAAAAGATGACAATGAACACGACAAATCAATCAAAAACGATGGACAAAGATGAGGCATTGACGATCGAAACGCCAGAGATATTGCGGCGTAAATATCGCTTTATACGCCAGATCGGCGAGGGTGCCAATGGGATAACATATCTGGCTGTCGAGCGAGTGTCGGGCGAAAAGGTTGCCGTCAAACAGCTCAAGAAGGTAGACGATTTTAAATCATTCGATTTATTCCGCCGAGAAGTCGAAACGATGAAAAGCGTCGATATCGATGGCGTGCCCAAATATATCGATTATATCGAACGAAGCGGTTCGCTCGATGATTACTATCTCGTACAAGAGTATATCGATGGACAATCGCTCCTCGAATACATCGAAAATCTCAATAAAAATGGAAAGACAGTCAGCGAGCATATCGTTTGGGATTTTGCGCTCCGCATGCTTTCGATATTGACTTCGCTCGAAACGGAATATCAACCGCCAATTATCCACCGCGATATCAAACCATCGAATATACTCGTCACGCAAGACAATGCGTTTTACCTCATCGACTTTGGCGCCGTTACCAACCCCGAACGCAAGAGTCTCAACTCGACGATTGCTGGCACACAGGGTTATATGGCCCCCGAGCAGCTCATGGGCGATTGCACCGTTCAATCGGATTACTACGGGCTAGGGGCGACGATGCTACACCTTCTCACGGGCGTGGCTCCCTATAAGATCGACAACGAGGGCATGAAATTGCTCTTCGAACAAGTCATCGACGAACGCGCACCGAAGACGAGCCGGCGCATGCGAGAAGTATTGGCGCGTTTATTGGCAGTCAAACCCGAGGACCGCCCCAAAAACTGCCAAGAATTGTCGAACCTCGTAGAGGTAGATGACGAGCAGTATCGAAAAAATGCCTATCTCGAAAAACATCCAACGGATTGCAAAATTGGCAAATTTCTCGAACGCCACAGATGGCTGCGTGGTTTGATAGCGCTCATCATGTGCTATCCACTCGGGCCTTGGTGGGGCTTGGCCAATGCCTTTGTCGCGATGATAAACCTACCTGCAATTGTTATTGGATTTTTTGTTGCAGTTACGATGATGCCGCATGCGACTAACCCGACGACAGCTATTGCCGAGCCCATTTTTGATGTTTTTTCTCCTTTTTATTTATTTTTGGGATATTATTTCGTCGCCTTCATATTCAATATTTTCATTTATTTGTACAATGCAAATACTTTTAACAATCCAAATAAAGATGTCAAATATAATATAAATACCATCTTGTGGCATTACGAAGTGTTCGAGAGAACAGACGCATTGAATGCGGTCGATTTCGACATAAAAGATTTGAAAGATTTAGAAGGAACTCGGGGATGCATACCAGGACGAATCGAAAAAGTCGACGGACAAGATAATAAGATAGTTTACTATTCATTTGAGTTTAATCGCGAAATGCAAGTCGGGCATTTCTCTTTTTGCCTGTCCGACTACGATGAAAAAGCATTCGACGATCTAAACATCGAATTCCCCGATGTGATGGACACATATAGAAAAATCATCGACGATAACGCTTATCTCGTCGGCGCCGAAATCATGATCAGTTATATCGTTCGCGAAGAAGGGCTCGAATTATGTGTAGAAGATGATCAATTCGATCTACGCACCAAGCTTTTGCGGCCGTGGTTGATTCGAGCCGAACGATTGCTCTCACCGGTGTGCTAGTTCACATCAACGAGGCAATGCCGCGCTTGCGCGACGCGCCTTGGCGCGCCATGGCAGGGCGTATGCGCGCAACGCAGTGAGCACATAGCCCGGCCGCGTAGGCGTATTGCCTAAAGGGCAATAGCCGGAGCCCAGAGCCCGTATTGAGCCCAACGGGCGAAATAGGGCGACACAAGCGCACGTATTGAGCCCAACGGGCGAAATAGGGCGACACAAGCGCACGTATTGAGCCCAACGGGCGAAATAGGGCGACACAAGCGCACGTATTGAGCCCAACGGGCGAAATAGGGCGGTCCAAAAAACGACAAACGATCGACGCGCGGAATATGGTATATGGGCGTAGGGGTTGTTTTGTCGCGGGCTGGTGCTGGTGGCTGCGCGTGGCGAGACGTGGACGAGTGGATTTGTTTTGAATAAAATTTCATACTATTTATTACTATCCGTATTTTGTGCGTTGATTGGCGGCTGTAGCGATTCTGAATGCAGCGTTGGGGAGCGCATCTGCGAGGGCAATGTGTCGCGGACGTGTTACAACGGGCGTTGGCGCGACGTCGAATGTGTGAAATCGAAGCCGATTTGCGACGAAACGTATGGCTGTGTATCGGTGCCGTCGGTTTGCGGCAATGGGACGGTTGAGCCCGAAGAGGAGTGCGACGGCGCCAATTTGGGGGGCAAGACGTGCGACGATGTGTTTGCGGGACTCGTAGGCGAATTGCGTTGTAGCGATAAGTGCAAGATCGATGCGTCGTCGTGCATGGTGCCGGGGTGTAGTGCGGGCGCGGTGCTGTGTGTCGATGGCGTGCTCAAGACGTGCGAAGCAGGTGCATGGCGCGAAACGCCGTGTGGCGACGATGCATGTAATGTCGTGCGCGGTGCGTGTGTGAAGCGCGAATGCACGGGCGATGCTCGGCGTTGTGTGGGGAGCGTGGCGCAGTTGTGCATCGACGATAGCTATATTGATGTGATGGATTGCGCGGCGACGGGGCTCGTGTGCGTCGAGGCGACGGGGCTGTGTGCGCGCGGCGTTTGCACCGAGGGGCAGCGGACTTGTCGGGGGACGGTGATGCAACTTTGCGTTGGCAATGCGTTTGTCGACGTCTTCGATTGTGCGACAAAGGGGCAAGTTTGCCATGCGTCGGATGGCACTTGTGGCGATTGAAACCCGTGGCGATTGACACTTGTGGTGATTGACACTTGTGGCGATTGACACTTGTGGTGATTGATGAGAGGAGTGCGTGATGGAAGTTTTTGAGCATTCGCGGCGCGTCGTTCGCGTATCGATAAACGGCGGCAAGATTTCGCTGACGAGCCCGTTGGGTGCGTTGCCGTGCGATGCCGTCTCGGATGTTGGGGCGTTTTCGAGCCAGATGAGCGATGGCGACTACCTCGATTTGGAGCGTCGCGGGTTCGAGCAGTACTGCATCCGAGGGATTGTGAAGCGCGGGAGCGTTTTGCACGAGATTTATGGGCTAGCCGAGCGATGCGGACTCGAATTTGGGTTCGACGAGAGCGTCGAGGCCGAGACGGCAGAACTCATCGATGCGCCGATCGATTTTTCGGATTGCGAAGATTTTGGCGACGTGCCGTTTGTCACGGTCGACGGGGCGGGGACGCGCGACCTCGACCAAGCGCTCTATGTGGGCAGGCGCGACGATGCGCTCAATCGCCATATTTCGACCATTTTCGACGAAACCGAATACATCGCCTGGTATGCGATTGCCGATGCATCGTGGTTTGTGCGGCCCAATACGCCGCTCTATCGGTCGGCGTTGGCGCGTGGAGCGAGTATTTATTTTGCGGGCATGAGTGCATCGATGTTGCCGGCGGCGCTCTCGCGTGGGCTCATCAGCCTCAATCCAGGGGTCGACAGGCGCGCGCTCGTCTTTATCATGCAAATCGCAGGCGATGGCGTGTGCGTGCATACAGACCTACGGCGAGCACGCGTGCAATCGCGAGCAAAACTGACGTGCGAAGAAGTATCGGCGTTTTTGTGTGCCCCCGAGGTGCATCCGTGGCACGACCGCGAGTTTGCCGAGAGTTTGAAGGGATTCAAGGCGGTCGGAGCGCTGCGCTTTGCCGAGAGCCAAACGCGCAACGTCGTCCATTTCAATCGCGTGGCGCTCGACGTCGGGCTCAATAGCGCCAAAACGGCGTTTACACTCGGGCTCGACGACCGATGCGACGTCGACCGCTATAATGAGCAGTTATCGCTTTTGTGCAACATCGAAGGCGCCGCCATCTTGCAACGCCGAGCCCAAGAAGACCCCGAAGTTTTGGCGATATTCCGAAACCACGAAGCGCCGTCGTTGCGCGATGTCGCCGAACTCGAGGCTTCGATAGCGGCGCTTGCCCGCGCCCAAAACCTCGACGACGCTTGGATTTGGAACCGTTCGGCGCAAAGCTTGGCGGATTTCTTCGACCATTTGCCCGCAGAAAGTTGCAATCCCGATATCGAAAAGCCCGAAGAAATCAGGCTTTTCCGCATTCGGCAGGCGATGGAACGGCTCGTGCTCATGGTCCAGAGGCGAAGCGTGTTTTCGCCCGAGGCTGGGCTTCACAGCGCCTTGGGCGTCAATCCATACGCGCGATTTAGTGCCCCCATGCGCGAAATGGTCGGCATATTTACGCATAAAGAAGCCGTAGAATCGGAGTTTGCGGGGGCTTGTGCCTTGTCGCGCGAAGAAAACGCCGAGCTGCGCAAGTGCGTCATCGAATCGTCGAATAAGGCAAAGACGGCGCAACGCAATATCGACAAAGCCATCGATTCATGCGCCATTGCGCACGTCATTCGCAGCGACTACGAACTCGCTTTTGACAAACGCCCACGCCGCCGCGGCACGATATTGGGCATGAAAGCCGAAGCCCTCTACGTGCGACTCGACATGCCCCCCATCGAATTAAAAGTCTATATCCGCGATATGGCCGAGTATTCGGGGCAAGCATGGCTTCTCAACGACGAAAAGACGATTCTGACGCGCGAAGATGGCGCCGTCGCCTATCGCGTCGGCGATAGCATGGATGTCGTCGTCGCAAGCTACGAACCGAATAAGCGCAAATATCGCGTCGTCGCCGTCGACGAATGATGATGTATGCAATCGTAAGCGATGGTATGTATTAAACCTACATATTTTAATAAAAGTGCAAATAGAATTAGCAGAAAGTCGTGAAAAGCGGTGCAAAGTGCAAAAAATAGCTTGTCAAAAAGTGCTTTAGCCCATTAGAAAGGGGCTTCAATCTACTCATGTCGAGTAGAGCTCATAGGAGACAGAGATGGCTGAGATTTTTGACACGTTGTTGCTGCTAGCGCTGCCTGCGTCGGGAAAGTCAGAGGTTCGTAACTTTTTGACGAACAAAGACCCTGAATTGTTCCACATGGGTGAGACGATCCAATTGGACGACTATCCATATGTCCACATTCAGTTGGTCATCGACGAAGAGCTCAAAGCGATGGGTGAGCCGCGCATTTACCACCACGAAGATGATGCTGGCGGTCGTAACGGCCCGTTCATCGATGCATACGATTGGTGTGCGTTGATTGAGCTACTCAACGAGGACTATCACGAAATTTTGGTGGGCAAAGCCGAGAATCCCAAGAATGCGGCGATTCGCCTCTTTGAACGTCTCGATGCGGCGTCGGTTCGCGTCGGTGGCGTAGCGAAGATTGCTGCTTTGAGCGCGAAAGTTCGTGCCCAACTCGAAGAAAAGCTCGAAGCCGAGGCGCGTGAACTTTTCGACGACAAGATCAAAAACGTCCTCAAATCGCGCGAAGGCAAGACGATCGTCATCGAATTTTCGCGCGGTGGTCCGGTCGGCGTTCGCCCGTTGCCCGAATACTATGGTTATGCCGCAAGCTTGCCTTGCCTCTCGGACGAATTGCTCAAACGCGCTGCCATTCTCTACATTTGGGTTACGCCCGAAGAATCGCGTCGTAAAAACCGCGACCGCGCTCGTCCCGGCGAAGACAAATCGATCTTGTTCCACGGCACGCCCGAATCGGTCATGTTGCAAGACTACGGCTCGGACGACATGCTCGAGCTCATGGATGCCAGCGATCGCGAAAACATGCTCAAGATCGAAAAAGCTGGTCGCACGTACTACATTCCCGTCGGCCGCTTCGACAATCGCCGCGACCTCACGACGTTTGCTCGCAAAGACCCGAGCGAATGGAAGAAAGAAGAAATCGAAGCTCTCGATAACGGCATTCGCGACGTCGCTCTCAAACTCTGGGATGTCTACAAAGCGAATCACTAGTCGTTAAATCGACGATTTAAGCGCCCTTTTTGGGCGCTTTTTTTCATTTTTGATCGACAAATGCGTCATGTTCTCGCGCGTCTTTGCCACTAGCCACTTTGTCGCAAGCCCATCTTGCTTAGCGATATGCCAATCTTGCCACATACGCCATATACGATTGATAGCTGTGCCGATTTCTCGCGCCTCTTTGCAATTCGATGTTTTACGCGCTCGCCCATCTTGCGTAGCAATATGCCATTTATTGCCATATACGCCATATATTATTGATAGCTGCGCCGATTTCTCGTGCCTCTTTGCAGTTCGATATTTTACGCGCTCGCGCGTTTGTGGTAATATTGAGGATACAAAGCGAGTGACGTCTGTGGCGAGTGGTTTGTGCAGGCGGCTATCGAACGAGTGACTAGAGGCATTATGAGGCGGATATCTCTAGCGATATTATCGGCATGTGTGATTGCGTTAGGCGTACCCACGATGAGTTATGCCCAAGACTCGGGCTCGAAATCGGCTTCCAAGAGCTCGAGCAAAAAGTCGAAATCGTCGAGGAGCCACAAAAAATCGAGCTCAAAAGGAAAATCCAAAATAGCCGCAGAAACAGCCCTCGATCCCGCCATCCCGCCCGAAGAAATCATCAAATTCTCCGACGAGCAAATCATGCTCAACAACCAAGCCGTCGATGCGGGCAATGCTGGCGACTACAAAAAAGCCGAACAGTTGCTCATGGCCATGCTCCAAGGTGGCGAAATGAACATCATTTGGGGCAATTTGGGTAGCCTCTACGCCAAGCAAGGCAAATGCATCGAAGCCAAAGACGCCTTCGAACGCGTCTGGAAATCGCCCAAAATCACCGAAATCCCCGCCGAAACGATCGAACAAGGCGCGCGCCAAGCCCTCGAAAAGCTCAGCGAACAATGTTCCGCAAAAGTCATCCTCAAGTGCTCGCCCGCCGACATGACCGTCACCTTCGACGACGGCAACGCATTCCCCTGCACCGCCGCCCCACAAGCCGTCACGCCCGGCAAACACATCGTACTCGGCAAAACGAGCTACGGCTTCAACAGCATCACTTTTCATGCGACAGCCGGCGAAACGACGTCCCAAACACTCGAAGTCATCGACTACGAACGCATCGCCAGCGACGCAGGCGTCAGCCCAGAACACCTACGACAGCGCTCCAAAACGTTCAAAGCCGTCGGCTACACTTTCATCGGCGTCGGCGCAGCCGCAGCCATCTCGGGCGGCGTACTCGTCTGGGACGGCCACAAACACTACCAAGACAAATACGACACCTACACCAAATCGCCCGGCACAAAAGGCCTATACGAAGCTGCCAGCGAAGAGCGCAAAAAAACGCAAAAAAAATACAACGCAGCATACGGCCTATTCGCCGTCGGCGGCGCCATGCTCGTGACCGGCATCACACTCGTCGTCTACGATGCCGTCAAAATCCGCCCACAAATCAACGAGTTCCAGCCCCACGCCTCCACTTTCAACCTCACACTCTCCCCAGCCCTCTCGCCCGAATTCTCGGGGCTCGCTCTTTCGGGGCAATTCTAGCGTTTAACGAATAAAATTCGCCTTTTCTCCATCTCTATCGAATCCCATGCACCTTTTGTGCATCGCACATGCACTCGCTTTGGCTCGTGCATACAGCTCTGCGCCTGCCTCCCTACGGCGGCAGGCGGCTCCGCTATTGCCCTACGGGCAATACGCTACGCAGCCGCGCTATGTTCTCGTTTCACTGCGAGCATACGCGCGGCGTTTGCGCTCCGCTATTGCCCTACGGGCAATACGCTACGCAGCCGCGCTATGTTCTCGTTTCACTGCGAGCATACGCGCGGCGATGCTGGCAAATGCCTAGAAAGATTTGCACAAATGAACGCAATCATTTAGAATGCTAAGGTTTGTATTTGGCGAATGATACGCAGCTTCAAAGCGACGGGAGCAAATCGAGTTGTTTGAATATCGCGATATCGGGTTCTCGCCATTTCATGGACTGGCGTTTCGACGCCTTTAGAAGCATTTTTCCCATGTTGGCGCACGGTCTAGCCTCGCCCATGGACTCGGAGGCAAAATGAGAAAGATTGCGTTATGTTCGGCATGTGTGATTGCGCTAGCGATTCCCACTGCGAGCTATGCTCAAGACAACGCCGACCCACAAGACGACGCACTAACCCAAGCCGATCCCTCCAAAGACATCATCAAGTTTTCGGACGAACAGATCTTGCTCAACAACCAAGCCGTCGACGCTGGCAATGCCGGCGACTATAAAAAAGCCGAACAGCTACTCATGGCCATGATCTTGGGCGGCGAAATGAATATCATTTGGGGTAACTTGGGGGGCGTCTACGCCAAACAAGGCAAATGTATCGAAGCCAAAGACGCCTTCGAACGCGTCTGGACATCGCCAAAAATCAGCGAAATTCCCTCCGAAGCCATCGAACAAAGCGCCGCTCAAGCACTCGAAAAGCTCAAAGCTCAGTGCTCGGCAAACGTCATCATCAAATGTTCGCCCGCCGATATGAAGCTCACTTTCGACGATGGCAACGAATTTACTTGCTCATCTGAGCCTTTAGCCGTCACCCCAGGCAAACACTACGTCTTGGGCAAGACGAATTACGGCTTCGGTAGCATCGAAGCCCTAGCCGTCGAAGGCGAAACGCGTACTTACAACATCGAAATCCTCGACTACGAACGCATCGCAACCGATGCCGGCGTTAGCCCCGAAAAATTGAGCAAGCGTTCCAAGGCATTCAAAGGCGTTGGCTATTCGTTTATCGGCATTGGCGCCGCCGCAGGCATAGCCAGCGGCGTATTGATGTGGTATGCCGATAAACAAAATACCGATGCGATTAAGAAAAATCGACAAGCCCCAAACGAAGCCACGCAAAATGCTGCCAAAAAGCAATACGACGATTCAAAAGTCATGCTCAACGCCTCCTATGGCGTCGTCGCCGCTAGCGGTGCTTTGCTTGTGACGGGTATCGTTCTCGTCGTCTACGACGCACTCGTCATCCAACCGCGCATCCAAGAATTCGAGAAAAACAAAACCGCCTTCTCGTGGACGGTTTCTCCTGCCGTTTCGCCAGAATTTGCTGGCATGGCATTTTCTGCACAGTTTTAATCGATACGCCGTTTAGCATTCGGCATTTTGTATAGGACTTCGAATTTTAGCGATGCCATCCCCCGCAATCCATTGTGAACTTTGCCCGCGCCACTGCAATCTATCGCTTGGCGATATCGGTGCTTGTGGCGCGCGCATGAACAAAGGCGGCGAAGTGCGCGAAATTCGAACCAATTTCTACGCTTCGATAAACGTCGATCCGATCGAAAAAAAACCGCTCTATCACTTTTTCCCCGGCACGTCGGCGCTATCGCTCGGCGGTTTTGGTTGCAATTTGATGTGCCGAGGTTGTCAAAACGCGAGTATTTCGCGCGTTTGCGCAAACAAAGGCTCGGGATTCGAACTCTCGCCCGACGCCATCGTCGATATGGCTTTGCGCGAAGGCGCGACGTCGATAGCCTATACCTATAACGAACCGATCGTCTGGTGGGAAACGATGCAAAACGTCGCCCGACGCGCGCACGAAGCGGGTCTCAAAAACGTCATGGTCACCGCCGGATACGTTTCGCCATCGATGCGCGACGAAGTCTTTGCACATATCGACGGCGTCAACATCGATCTCAAAGGGTTTAGCGAAGATTTCTATCGTTCATGGGCGCGTGGCGATTTGGCAACCGTCTGCGACACGATCGAATATCTACACGCACACCGAAACATTTGGTTCGAAGTCACAACCCTCGTCATTCCCGGGCAAAACGACACCCCCGATATGTTGCGCCATGAATTCCAATGGCTCTACGACCACATCGGCGATGGCGTTCCATTGCATTTGAGTGCTTTTTTTCCGCACTACCACGCACTCGAAATCGAATCCACACCCGAATCGACACTCGAAATGGCTCGCGATCTAGCCTACGAAGCGGGTTTGCGCGATGTCTATCTGGGCAATGTCATGGCGCGATGCGATACGCGCTGTCGCGAATGTGGGCAAATCGTCATCCGACGCCAAGGCTATCGCGTCGATCGCTCGGGACTCGTCGACGGCAAATGCCGTGCTTGTGGTGCCCAAGCTATCGGCGTATTTCGTTGATTTTCGATATCCGCGTGCTAAAAGTACGCGGTTTGGCTATCGTCCGATAGCCGTCATAACGCACATTTTGAGGAGTCGAAAAAACGCCATGAAATTGGGATTAAAAATCGTTTTAGGTTGTGCCGTTTGTGCCTTGTTTACGTCGTGCAGCGACGATGGCGACGAAAAAACGCCATGCAATGCATCGTCTTTTGTGAGCGCATGTAACGCCGACCTAACGCATGTCTACGTCTGCGAAAATGGCAGTGTCGTCGCAAAAAAATGCTCAAAATCTTGCGACCAGGCCACAGGAACGTGCACCAATCCCGATGGAAGCGTGTCGATTTGTACCGAAGCGAGTTATCCAACCGCATGCAAAGCCGGCGTCGATAACGTGAGAACGTTGTGCAAAGACGGTCAAAAAGCCGAAGAAACGTGTGCGACAGGTCGAACATGCGTCGCCGGCGAATGCATCGCTAACGACGATATCTGTACCGACGAAACGCATCCGGCGACGTGTAAAGACGACAAAACGCTAGAATTCTGCAATGGAGGCATGAAAGACACCAAAGTCTGCGCTGGCAAATGCGACAACGGCGAATGCGTCGTCGAAGACATCGCTTGCACCGAAGCCGATTATCCCGCCAAGTGTCTAGACCCCGTCACGCGCACGTTTTGCAAAGAGGGCAAACGCGTCCAAGAAAAATGCACTGGCGTTTGCGAAGACAACACGTGCAAAGCGGCTTCGACAAAATGCGGAAGCGATTTCGTCGAATCATGCGTGACCCCGCAAATGCGCCAATACTGCCAAGATGGCGTCGTCGCCTACCAGCTGTGCAAAAACGGACAAATGTGCAACAGCTCGCTCAAAACCGCTTCGTGCCGCACTCCTGTCTATGGCGATGCATGCTCACCGTCGACGTTCTCCGAAATTTGCATGAAAGATCAAGTCGTCACGTGCGACGCAGATACGGGCAAAGTCATCAAAGTCGATTGCAAAAAGACGTATGGCGATAACTATAAATGCGATATCGCCGACAATTTCGGCGGTCAACACGTCGATGTTGCCATGTGCTATTCGAAGTTAGAAGATTGCGAAGGCGAAGATCAGGGATCAGAGACATACGAGTACTGCTACCACGACGACGAAACGGGATACCGTTGGTTCTATAAAACTACATACGTTTGCCAACAATTTAATACGGGCAAACACCGCTATGTGGAATCGAGCGAATTGTGCCCCGACAAAGGCAAATGCGGGCAAAAAGAAATCAGAAAATCCTGCAATTTCTAATAAAACAAACGACGTCGCGATGCGCAAAGATTCCTCGCGACGTTGAAATGCGTTCATTTTGTGATATACTCGGCGCGCGAAAGCAGTGAGTTTTCAAATAGGAGATGCTGAAATGCGCATAGGAATCAGTTTAAAATGGACGTTAAGCTCGATTTTACTCGTCATCATGGTCGTACTCGCCTACACGTACATCATGCGCAACGATACCGAAGAAAGCGTCACCCAGGAGACGGCGCGCATTCAAGGCATCCAGAATAATGCGCTCGATGGATTAGGTGCACAGACGACGAAAACGGTCAGTTTACCGGCATCAAGCCTCATGTTCGACAACGATCTCGAAGGTCTACGCGGGCTATTAAACCCAATCGTTGCCGAACGCGAAGCAAAAGACGAAAGCTATATTGCCGTCTATGCCTCGATTATCGCCCCCGATGGGCGCGTCTGGGTCACAGTTGCCAATCCACAAATCGAGCGATTCGACATCGCCGGAAAGACTTTCTTCGATCGATCTCAAGAAGATGGCGACGGCATGCGCGTCGAAAAATCCTATGTCGACGAACTCGCTAAAAACATCAAAAACAACAAGACTTCCGAAGATACGAAGCGACATATCGTCCGTAAAGGCGGTTCCCAAAGCGAAGCCGATATTCGGCAATATGCCGTCGCCATCGAGCCAAAACGAACCGACGAAGACGCCGATCGCGGCGATGTTCAAGGCTATCTCATCGTCGGATACTCGACCGAAGGTTTGCATAAAGTCATCCAAAAGATCAAAGACGATGGGCAAGCTCGCCTGACGAGTGCCGTCAGCCGTGCCCTTTGGATCGCCGTCTTCTCGATTATCGTCGGCATCATCATCGCAGGTATTCAAGCCGTTTTCGTCACTCGCAACATCAAATTGCTCACGCGCGCCGCCACGCAAATTGCTAGCGGCGACTTGTCGATTCGAAGCCATATCAAATCGCGCGACGAAGTCGGGCAATTGGGCGATCAATTCAACGTCATGGCCGATCGCGTCCAAATCCTCATGCACGAAACCGAGCAAAAAGCCATGCTCGAAAAAGAAGTCGATATCGCGCGATCGATTCAAACGACTTTGCTACCGCCTTGCGGCTTTGCCAAATGCGGTCCGCTCGAACTCAACGGCTTTTTCCAGCCCGCAAGCGAATGCGGCGGCGATTTCTGGTGCTATAACCGCCTCCCCGATGGCTCTGTCCTCTTGACGATTGGCGACGTAACGGGCCACGGCGTCCCGTCGGCCATGATTACGGCTTGCGCAAAAAGCGCTCTCGATACCCTGTTGAGCATGTCGTCGATGCAACAATTTAGCCTCTCGCAAATCGTGGCAAGCCTCAACGTCGCCATTTGCCAAACGGCAAAGCGCACGCTATTCATGACGTTCCAAGCAATCCGAATCAGCTCCGATGGACACATGGCTGAAATCGTCAATGCCGGCCACAACTTCCCACTACTCGTCCGCTTGGGCGAAGTCAAAGGCATCGTCGTCCGCGGCGAGCGACTCGGCGATAATCCTACGGCTCGCTATGAATCGATCCACTTCGACCTCATGCAAGGCGATATGCTCTTGCTCTATACCGATGGCGTCACCGAATACCTCAACGCCGCAGGCGCAGAATACGGCGAAAAACGCCTCCGAAAAGTCATTGCTACGCTCGGCGAATGCGACGTCAACACGGCAATGAAATACTTCTGGAGCGATTTCACACAATTCTGTGGCGAAGCGCCGCAAAACGACGATATCACGTTGTTATTTACGAAGGTCGTATGAAATCTCAACGCATAGGCGGCATCGTTTTATGTGCCGGTTTCGGGACTCGTCTTCAACCCATCACGCACGAAATCCCCAAACCGGCCATTCCATTTCTGGGCAAGCCCATGGTCTGGTATGCCGTTCGCGCTCTATATCGCGCTGGGATACGCCGCATAGCGGCGAATTTATGCCACTTGCCCGATACGATGGAACAATGCCTTCGCCAAGTTTGTGCCGAAATCGGTACAGATGAACCGGTATGCTATCGCGAAGGCACGACGATCGCCGGCACCGCTGGCGGCGCTGCCGCTTGCGCCAAACTGCTCCCCGATTGCGACCAATTCGTCATCTACCACGGCGATGTCCTATCGGGCGCCGATCTGTCCATAGCCCTCGACGAACACCGACGCTCCCAATGCGATGTATCGCTCGTCGTCGCCCCGCGCCCCGAAAACTCCCCGCTCGGACTCATCGAAACGTGCCAACGACAAATCGTACGAATCCGCGATTGGTGCATTCCAGACGATCAAATCGATCCCAATGCCGCGCACGAAGCGCGTTGTTTTACGGGCATTCACATCGTCCAACGACAAGTCCTCGATCCCATCGATCCGAACCGTTACACTTGCCTCGTCACCGAAATCTACCCACAAATGATGGCGTCGGGCAAAAGAATCCACGCCATTTACGACGAGCGATTCTTTGCCGATATCGGCACGCCAAACAGCTACCTCGATGCGCAAAGCGCCATACTAGCTCATCCAAATCTCTTGCCCGGCGCACGCCTCATCCAACCCTCTGTCGACGATCATTCTATCGACGACGTCGCATTCACGCCCCCCATCTACGTCGACGCATCTTGCCATTGCAAACACGCGCACATCGGTCCAAATGTCGTTCTCTCGCACCATGCTCGCGTCGAACGCGAAATCTTATCCGACTGCGCCCGCTTCGAAAAATGGACGATATCGCGATGAATTTGTCCATATTTCTTGATTTGTCGGTTGCGTTCGACGATACTCAAGTGTTGGTAGTTGATTTTTGTCTTTCTACGAGGAGATAACGCCATGAAACTCGATACAGTGCCCCGATCAGAACGCCATACGTCAAACAATTCTCAATCCAATCGCCCCAGCACGCGTCGCTACGAATCCCCCAAAATCGAATGCCTCGGCAAATTGAGCTCACTCATTCAAGGCAGCACAGGGAGCGGCTTAGATTTCCCACCCAGCCAATCGAATCCGAACAAACCAAGCACTACTTAAAACGATGCTTTTTGTACAACCTGCAACGCTTCTTCTACGCTCCAATGGCATCCTGATCTATCAAAGCCCGATTTTTCGGGCTTTTTTCGTATTTTCTTCAATCGTCACTTGACCCAATGCTCAAACGACTCTTCGAAAACGATACACTATCGCGACGACGACTCATCCTCACGCTAGTTTGCCTTGCCTTGGCTTGCATCTTCGACACGATCGCGCCTTGGGGGCTCGTTCAAGCCATCGATCGCGGCGTCGAAACCCATTCGATCGAAATCCTATGCCTCTGGATCGCGGCAGTCGCCATCGTCCAAATCCTCGCTTCGCTCGGGCGATTTTGGAGCCGTTGCGAAATCGCCAGCATGGGGCTTCGAATCGAGCAAAACCGCCTAAAATACCTATTTCATCGATGCCTATATGCCGAAATTAGCCCCCTCACCGATCTCTCACAAGGTCAAACGATGGGGCAAATTCTGTTTTCGGCAACGAGCGAACAACGCTTTTTCGAAGCCGTTTTCAATCAAGGCATCCCCCTCCTCATCACGACTGTCGGGAGCTTCGCCGCACTTTTAACGCTATCGGTCCCGCTCACTTGTGTCTGCTTCCTGCTCTGCCCATGCGCAGCCGGCCTATGGCTGTGGATGCGTCGCAACATAAGACCTGCGATTCGCGACGAATACGAAAAACGCGAAGACCTATACCGAAGAATTATCGACGTCTTCCGAGCCATTACGTCGATACGTGCGCTACACCAAGACGAGCGATTCGAAGGCGAATTCAATGCTTCTGCCCAAGCCTCTGCCGCCTCGGCTCACAAACTACAAAAGCTCATCGCCATCCAAGGCCCATTTTTCGACATACTACAAGCGCTCTCCGTCGTTCTCATCTTTGGCATAGGCGGCTACTACGCCATCGAAGGAGCGCTCAGCGTTGGCGCCATCGTCGGATTCCAAATCTACTTGGCTCGCCTCTTCGGGCTTTTGCGTTCGGGAACTGGCCTCTTTGGCGCATATCAAGAATACGTCGAAGGTCGAGCCCGATCCAATGTCATCGAACAACTCCCACAAATCGATCGCGTCGAATTTTCAACCGCATCTTCGCCCGACGTCCTGCGAATCGATCATCTCAACTTTGCCTTCCACAACAACGAAATCTGGCACGACTTTTCTTTTGCCATACGCGAAGGCGAAAAACGATGCATACTCGCACCATCGGGTTCGGGGAAAACGACTCTAGCCCGATGCATCTTGGGACTCTATCCAACGCCTAAAGGCACCATATCGCTCCCCGATGGCGATTCCCGATCGATCGGATTCGTCCCTCAAGATGCCATCCTATTCTGCGGCTCTTTGCGCGACAATATCGCCATGCTCTGCCCCGACCTCTCCGACGACGATTTCAATCACCTCCTCTATATATGCTGTCTAGAGCCACTCGCCAAACAAATCGGGCGAGATTCTATCGGCGAGGCCGGATCTCGCCTCAGCGGTGGAGAACAGCGACGCGTCATGCTCGCTCGAGCCCTCGCCAATCGACCAAAACTCCTCATCATCGACCAAATGACGAGCGAAATCGAACCCGAACTGTGCCAAACGATCTTTTCTCGCATCGTCGAAGATAACCCCAAAATCGGCATTTTGTATTTAGGGCACCGCCAACCCGAATGGGATGTCTAGACAAACCATAAAAAAAACCGTGCGTATGCGCGCAAGGGCGATAGCCCGAGCACATAGCACGGAAAGCGCGCCGTATTTCGCAGAAATAGGCGCGCCGCCATAGGCGTATGCGCGCAAGGGCGATAGCCCGAGCACATAGCCGTGGCCCCAAAAACAAAAAAAGGACTCTGCCCAAAAAGACAGAGCCCTACGACGCATTATACTATTTCAATTAATGCGCACTTGTGAAACGTATATTGTCAATAATGACGCGTCCTCCGTTATTTGCCAAAGTAATCGTCACATCTTTAACTCCAACGTCCTTAGGCGAGTATTCGAAAGTTCGCTTCGTCGTATCGGACTTCGTGACATTAACCACAGTCGTATGATCACCGACTTTTACGTTGACAGTAGCTTTTGTAGTTCCCCATATCTTGTAATCAAACGAAAGCGTGCCAATGCCAGATTTGAGACCAGAGATCGTAATCTTGCTTGCTTTATCGCCTTTCGCGACGATCGATCCGCCATCGATGACATTCGTTTTAGCATAAACCGCAACTTTTTCGGCGACTAGCTTAGATCCATCTTTATAATTATACGTCTTTATATTCGTATAATTTCGATTGTCTGATTTAATGTCGTCAAACTTTTCGAGGTTGTCATACGTCGTCGTCGTGGCTGCTTTGCATGCTTCTGCTTTGGCGTCACAAACGGGCGTTGCACCCTCGCAAACCTCATACTCGACCCATGCGTTTTCATCGCACAACATGAGCTTGTTGCCATCGCATTTGACTGCACCTTCACTACAAACGACTGTCGTCTCGATCGTACGCGTGAGCGTCGCTGGGAGCTTCGAATTATCGTTCAACAAGATGGGTTCTGCTGCGCCCGTTTGTTGCGGACGGCAAGCAAACATATCATTGTTAAATTCAAACACGAATGTACAATAATTCGTTCCCGGTTTCACATTCACGTATGGAACCGTCATGAACTCTTTATTGTCGCCACAGTTCAAGCAAGCTGCATTCTCACTGGAATCGATTATATCCCAAGTCTTCACGGGCTTCGAAAGATCGGTCGTACAAGCCATATAGGCGATCATATCGTCTGTCGATACGCCAGTGGGCATCAAAACACGACCGTAGCCGACTTTTGAATTCGTATCGAGATAATGGAATGCACACCATTTCAAATCTGTTGCAGGTGCCGGCTTGTTAATACAACCAAGCGTGGTCACATCACAAATCTGATTGGCTTTTTCGTTACAATCATTCGCCAATTCCCATTTTGCAGGTTTGCCAGTTTCACGATCACAAATGTACAATTTGTTGTCGGTGCTGCAATACACGTCATCTTCGCGACAAAGATCGCCCGTCTGGCATTCGCTTAAATCGTACTTGCAATCACTCGTACATTTGAGTTTGCCGCTAGAGTATTTCGACGAATACTCGTCACATGATTTAACGTCGGCATAGAATGCCGTGCCATCGCAATCTTCTTTGCCTTCGACGACGTTGTTGCCACATACGGGTTGGGGTACACTTGGAATCTTCTGACAACCGCTAAAGTCGTAGCGACACAGGCCGGTGCACTTGAGCGTACCACCGTTATACGTCTCCGGATCGTATTCGGCGCACGATTTGACATCGGCATAGAACGCCGTGCCGTCGCACTCTTCACCTTCGACGTTGATCTTGTCATCGCCGCATCTGGCTTCGGGTTTCGCGACGCATGCACTGAGATCGAGTTCGCATTTTGCATTGCAAGTCACCTTACCCGCAATGTAATCGCCCCAATCCGCGCAATTGTCTTTGTCGTCGAGGAACTTCGTCGTGTCGCACCATTCGTCGTCTTCCAGAATGTCGTTACCGCAAACGGGACCAGCCGCAACGCACGCAGACGTGTCGATCGTACATTTATCGGTGCACTTGAGCAAGCCAGCCTTATATGCCGTACTGCTGTAATCGACGCATGTACGAATGCCAAACATGAACTTGTCGCCATCGCAATATTCGTTATCGTCTAAGATGTTGTTGCCACACTTCGGCGCATAACATTCCGATGTATCGACTTTGCAATCTTTTGTACACTTGAGGTTACCCGACGTGTATTGATTGCTATACTCTTGACAAGTCTTGACGTCGAGCAAGAAGCTGTCGTTATCGCATTCTTCGGCCGCCGTATTGACGACTTTATCGCCGCAATATGCCGACGGTTTCGCTTTGCATTGTGACGTGTCGACTTCGCATGTCGATGTACAACCGAGCGTGCCCGTCGTACCTTTCACCCAGTCGTTGCACGTATCGGCACCTTTAGCAAAGAGGGGATTGCCTCCTGGGTTCGGATCGCACCACTCACCATCTTCTTCCTCGACGGCACCATTGCCGCATTTGCGCGTACAACCCGATTCGTCGATCGTACAATCGGCGTTGCATTTGAGCATGCCACCCGAGTAATTCGAACTCACTTTTTGGCACGTATCGAGACCTGCCATGAACTCGCTCTTGTCGCACCATTCGTCGCCGCCGACTATGCCATCGCCGCAGTAATTGACTCGACAATCACTCGTATCGATTTCACACGTTGCAGTGCACTTGACCGTGCCACTCGTAAACGAGCCCCAATCGCTACATTTGTTATCGCCATCGATGAATTTATCGCCATCGCAGAATTCATCTGCGTCGAGTTGGCCATTGCCACATTTCTGTTGCGGCTTGAGTTGGCAAGTGCTCACGTCGAGGCGACAATCGCTACCGCACTTCATCGTGCCAGTATATTCTTCGCCAAAATCAGAGCAATTCCACGAGTCATAACCCTTACCAAGCGACTTGCCATCGCATTCTTCACTATCCTGATTGACTTGACCGTCGCCACAAATCGGTTTTGCCGCGATCTTGCAAGCACTGTAGTTAATCGTACAATCTTTATTACATGTCACTTTGCCATCGCTATAAATCGAGCTCCACCCCTTACAAGTGTCTTCGTCAAGTAAGAATTTGGTGCCATCGCAATCTTCATCGCCATCGACTTTGTCATTGCCGCACGTGCTGGCACTCGAACACTTCGATGAATTAATCGTACAATCGGCATTACACGAAAGCGTTCCCGTCGAACCTGTGCCGACGACTTTCGCACACGTATTGAGTTTCGTGCTAAATTTCGTACCGTCGCACGGCTCGTTAATGGGCACTCTGTTATATGTCGTATTGAGCATACCATCGCCACAGAACGCTTTGCACGCGCTCGTGTCGATCGTCTTACAATCGCTACCACATTTGAGTTGGCCCTTTTTATACGTCGTCGGGGCATACGCATTACACGTGCTCACGCCCGACGCAAAAGTTGTGCCGTCGCAAATTTCGCCCGGATCCAACTGGCCATTGCCGCACTTGGGAGCCTCGGCCTTCTTCACGCACGCACTCACGTCGATATCGCATGTCGTGGGATCGCATTTGAGCTTACCACCACTATACGATTGCGAATCGTATTTCGCGCACTCGTCATTTCCACCATAGAACAAAGTGCCATCGCACGACTCACCATCGTCGATCTTGCCATTGCCGCATTTCTTCGTCACTTTCTTGACGCATGCGCTATAGTCGACTTTGCACTTATTACAAGTCACTTTGCCCGATTCATACAACGACGAATCCCAATCGATACAACTGTCGACATCATGACGGAATTTATCGCCATCGCATTCTTCGGTGTCTTGATTGACGATGCCATCGCCACAGCTCACCTTCGGCTCGCACATCGACGTATCGACGATGCAGTTGCTCAAG
Source organism: Myxococcales bacterium (assembly GCA_004554395.1). Classification (GTDB taxonomy): domain Bacteria; phylum Myxococcota_A; class Bradymonadia; order UBA4248; family UBA4248; genus UBA4248. The sequence continues at coordinate 23,875 of SFMP01000036.1, forward strand.
CATTTCACATTCTTGCCATGTTTGAAATCGCCATAAAGCGAGCAATCGGCAGAACCATTGCGGAATGCCCTGCCATCGCATTCTTCTTTAGCCGTATTGACGACGCCGTCGCCGCAAATCGCCGCTGCCGTGCACTGACGCGTATCGATCGCCTTGCAATTGGCACTACACATGAGCGTGCCCGTCGACCCCTGACCGACGACTTTTTCACACGTATTCTTCGACCTCGGGAATCTATTGCCATCGCACGCCTCGTTAATGGCTACGCCATTAACCGTCGTGTTTACAGAACCATCGCCGCAATACGCTTTGCATTGCGACACGTCGATCTTGCAATCCGAAGTACATACGAGCGATCCACTCTTGTAAATCGTCGGTGCATACGCATTACACGTCTTGATGTTATCCTTAAACGTCGTGCCATCGCACGATTCGCCAGCATCGAGCTTGCCATTGCCACATGTCACCGCCGGTGAGCAGTTCGTCGTGTTATAACGACAATGACCATCGCACGAAAGCGTACCCGTCGAACCAAAACCAACGACCGTTTCACACGTCGCACCATTGAGCAACACGCCATCGCATTGTTCACCTGCATCGAGTTTGCTGTTGCCACACGTCAATGCTTCGGTACACGTTCCACGCAAATAACCCGAACACGTGCTATTGCAAACCGGTGTACCCGTCGAACCATAACCCACGACCGAAGCACACGTCGCACCATTGAGGTTATAACCGTCGCAAACTTCGCCGTTCTCCAATTCGCCATTGCCGCACGTCTTCTTTTCCGAGCAGTTGGTCGTCATAAAGCCCGTGCACGTATCATTACATACTAAATACCCCGTCGAACCAAAGCCGACTTGCGACGCACACGTCGCTCCGTTGAGCAACTGCGCATCGCAGACTTCGCCAGGATCCAACTTGCCATTGCCGCATTTGGGCTGTTCCTTACAACGCGACGTGTCGAAGCTCATACAATTGTTGCTACAAGCCAAAAGCCCCGTCGCGCCTTCGCCCAAAATGCTCGCGCATGTATGGCCATTGAGATTATTCGGCTCGCAAACCTCGGGCGCCGTTATCGAACCATCGCCACACGATTCCGGTTTCGAACATCCCGACGTATCCCAATGCTTGCAACCGTCGCCACATTTGACCGCGCCTTTGCTGCCTTTGCCGACGAGTGATTCACACGACGGCGCCACAGAATCTTTGGAATTGTCGCAAACTTCGCCAGCATCGAGCTTGCCATTGCCACACATCGTCGGCGCCGAGCAACCCGAAAGGTTCAAATACGTACAGTCGTTGCCACACAATACCGTACCTTTGCTACCCTTGCCTACGGCCGATTCGCACGTCGCGCCCTTGACGTTGTTCAAGTCGCAAACTTCATTGCTTTCGAGTTTGCCATTGCCGCACGTCGTCGAACCCGAACAAAGCGCTGTATCGAATCCCGTACACGTACTATTGCACTTGAGCACACCCGTCGAACCAAAACCGACTTGCGTCGCACACGTTTGGTCGTTGAGCTTCAAGCCATCGCAAACTTCGTTGCCACTGATAATGCCATCGCCGCATTTCGACGCAGCCGTGCAACCCGATATATCATAAGAACCGCAGTTCGCCGCACATTTCAACGTCCCCGTCGATCCCTCGCCGAGTACGCTAGCGCACGTCGCGCCCTTGAGATCCGTGCCATCGCATGCCTCGCTCTCTTGAACTCTGTTATCGCCACACGTCGAGGGCGCACTGCAATGTGCCGTCGAGATCGTCTTGCAACCATCGCACACGAGCGTCCCCGTCGATCCCTTGCCGATAATCGATTCACACGTCGAACCGTTAAAGTTCGTGCCATCGCACAACTCGCCAATCTCGACCAGGCCATTGCCACAAACCGACGGCATACCACACGACGAAATATCAAACATACAATGCGACGAACACGACAGCGTTCCCGTCGACCCGACGCCGCGAACTGTGGCGCACGTCGCTCCCGTCGGAATCAACTTCCCATCGCAATCTTCACCCGTGTCCAGCTTTTCATTGCCACACGTCGTCGGCGGCGTACACTCGCTCGTGTCGAAGTCCGCGCAGTTGGCTTGGCAACCCAAGTGCCCCGTCGAACCCAAACCGACGACCGTCTCGCACGTCGCACCGCCGAAATCCACGCCATCGCAAACTTCGTCGCCATCGCGCCGGCCATTGCCACACGTCGTCGCCGCCGTGCACTCATTCGTGTCGAACGATCGACAATCCGACTTGCAATAAAGCGTGCCGCGCGATCCCTCACCAACCAACGTCTCACACGTCTGGTCGTTGAGCTTCGAGCCATCGCAAGCCTCGCCTTCCTCGACAATCCCGTTGCCACACTCACTCTTGACCTGCTTCTCGCAGCCATTCGTGATGTCTTCGTCGGCATCGAAATACGTCGGCGCGCAAACGATCTTGCATTCGCCCGCTTGGCAATAACTACGGCTCACGTTGTTTTCGCCAGGCGCCGGACACGCCACACCACAACCTCCACAGTTGTTCGGGTCCGTCTCCGTGTTGATGCACATATCGCCGCATTTCTCATAATCCGACGGGCACTTGTCTAAACAAACGCCTTCTACGCACATCTCCGCCTTGCTCACGTCGCAAGCCGTCCCCTCCGCACCGCAATGCTTCGGGTTCGTCTTCAAATCGACGCAACCATCGTCCTGCGTGCACCAAAGCGAACAAGCCTTGTTCTCGTCCGAACGACACACGCATTTTTTCTCTTTCGTGTCGCACGTGTTGCCATTGGTGCACCCTTCGCCATACCCCGTGCAATGCTCATCGCTCACGTCGACGCACATATTGGGGCCACAAAACTGGTCAGACTTGCAGAAAAACGACCTGCCATCGTCCGACTTACACTGAGTCTGATCGTCATGCGCGGCATCCGATGCACACCCCGCTAAAAAAACGCTCAGAAAAAGTAACCATCCCTTCTTCATAACCATCTCCTTTTGTTAGGGTTAAAAGGGAAAAAAAGGCACTACATTTTAACAAAAAAACAAAAAAAATGTCACGATTATTCACTTTTTTTGAAATACTTTCACACAATCTCGCGTTTGTTTGCGCTCCCACGCCCCCCACAATCCACCACAGGCCATACACCACACTTGTTTTGCCTACATCTGCGCGTCTATCGCCCCGCTGGGGCAATACGACGCTCTGCGCGGCTATTGTCTGCGACAATACACCGCGCTCTATCGCCCGCATCGCGCAAACGCGATACGCGCTCCATGCTACGGCTATTTCGCTGCGCTCAATACGCCTACGCCATGCGCTATTGCCCATGCGGGCAATACGCGCATTTGTGCGCGTCTATCGCCCCGCTGGGGCAATACGACGCTCTGCGCGGCTATTGTCTGCGACAATACACCGCGCTCTATGCTACGGCTATTTCGCTGCGCTCAATACGCCGTGCCAGCTCCGCTATGCGCTCAATCGATTGTTTGCACTCAATCCAACCCCCTACGAGCCCTATTTACCGTCCCACCGCCCCCACATTTTCCCCACTTATAGCGCGTGCGCCGAAAACCTGCCCGCACCACGACAAATTTTGAAAATTGTTGAGAAAAAGAGGTTGACATATTGTTTTTTATCATGAATCGATTTGCATGAAATCCTGTAAAAAATACACCGTGTAAATCGCATCCCCCGTTTCCTTTTTTTTACCACACAATGCGCGTCATACGCGCTGTTAGAGGAGAATTTATGCCAAACGATTCATTTGAATTTTCTACCAATGGACGTCTTTATCTCGATGCACCAGACGATTGGAGCGATTACGAAGAAGGCACATTTGCATTATCGGAATCGACGCTTAACCTTCCCAGTGATTTGAGCTTAGAACTCGATAATATTAAAAAAGCCTCAGTCGATCAAACACCCGACGACAAACCTATGATCACCATCACGACGAAATCGGGTAATCATTTCTACGTCGCTCTCCCAGGCAAATCGCTTCCCGATCACCGCTCCTATACCGACAAAATCATGCTCGCCATCAAAAGCCGTGACCACGAGGCGACCTCCGATCAACCCGGTCTCGATATTCGACACAACCGAGTTTTCAATAAACATTTCTATGTGTGGGTGTTGACATTTATGTTCGGCTAGCTCGGCATCGATAGATTTGT
>SFMP01000037.1 GCA_004554395.1 Myxococcales bacterium
GGCGTCCACTCCCCCTCGCAAAATCAACAACGCCCGCAACGCGGGCGTCCACTCCCCCCTCGCCATTTATGGAGAGGGGGGTGGCCGACAGGCCGGGGGTGAGGTCCGAGGCCAAGCAGTGAGATCAAAAACTAGGTTTTAGGCGTCTCTTCCGTCGTACCATTGAATTGATTGGTCAAATTTTTGAAATAGTCGAGATTATCTTTATCGAAACAAGCCTTTTGAACTTGTTGCGTTTCATTCTCAGCAGGAACGCCATTGGGAATATCGACGCATGTATAACCTTCGTTTTGGCGGCAATCCGCATCTGTCTCACACGATTTCAAACACATATCGAAACCGACATTGAGATCTAAATCTACGATAATTATAGCCATCTGCTTATTTATTTTTTTGGCAATTTCATAGTCGAATTTCACACCACCTTCTGGGCACACGCTAGTTTCTAATTTTGCAGAGGCATGGCTACCTGTGTTCACGAGTGAAGGCAACTTTGTTAGGAGATCACTGCCTTTCAATATACCATTGTCAGATTTAGCTTTAATATCGATCGTAGCGGCAAGGCAATAACCATTTGTCGACGAGAACGCAACGCCATTGGGGAGAATTGCATGAAGCTTAGTCGCATACGGTTTCAATTTATCGCCAAATAATGCGTTATTCTCTAAAGAATCAACAAACGCTTTCAACCCAGAGCCATCATAATCTTTTACCGTCTCCCCATCTTTACTCGTCACGGTAATGCTTGAATCGCGGAAACAACCGATCGTCATCCCTTCTGGCGCAACGATCCCTTGGCAACCCTGGATATCTTTCGAGAAGAAATCCGGATACGTAATCGTGTCGTCGTCTTTGATGAGGTTGATATCAATCGATGCCAATGCTGCGAGTTGACCTAAACTACCCGTCATTTCTTTGATTTCTTTCCCCGTCAAAGTCTTGTTACAAGACGCCCCTGTGCAAGTACAAGGATCCCCAATTTTATACACGACAGCTGGCTGTACGCATTGATTATCCTTACATTCCATGCCTTTTCGTGCGCAATTCTCTTTCGTAGCAGGCTGCCCTTTGACACACGTAATGAGCCACGAACCATCGCATGTGACCGAATCTTCTTCACACTTTTCGACCTCGCACGCTTTCGTCTCTTGATTGCAAATCATCCCGCTAGCGGCACAGTTTTGCGGCACGAGATTAACGCCATCACACGTATACAACGTATTGCCATCGCATTTATTATCGGCATCGGTGCACTTGGCGACATCGCACTTCTTTGCGTTCTTATCGCAAACCTTGCCATCTGCCGCGCAATCCTTTTGCTCGATCTTGCCATCTTTGCATGTATACAACGTATTGCCATCGCATTTATTATCGGCATCGGTGCATTTCGGATCGGTATCCTCGCCACCAGGCTCTTTGCCACCGCATTGGGGTTTGCCGCCGACTTGGTGGCAACCGGCTTCACCGCAATTCTCTGTGTGAGGTTTGCCATTGCTGTCGCAAGTGACGAGTTCGTGCGAGCCATTGCACATTTCGACGCAAGTCTGCGCTTCGCCTTTGGCGACGCACTTAAACGATGCATCGCAAACTTTGTTTTCTTTAGCGCAATCCCGCTCGACTTCGTTGCCATTGGCATCGCACGAGATAGCTGTCGTCGCATTCTTGCAACTGGCCTTGCACGTGTCAATCGGGCTCGAGCTACCCGAGCTGTCGTCGCAAGCTGCCATCGCAACCGACATTGCCGTAATTGCCGATAATGCTAAGATTTTGTTCGTCTTTTTCATGTCGTAACCTTGTTGTCAAAATTGAGTCGTTCAATAACAAATGGCTTATCGAGCCAAATGTGCAGTATATCGGTTTGGTGTTCCAAATTCAAATTGCCGTCGATATTTTCCTAAAACGGCGTCACCGTGTAGTTGTCCGATAGCTTGAGGTTATCTTCGTGATAGCAGAACTTCACGCCTTTGCGCTCCAAACACGTCATCTCACCTTCGACATTGCAATCGGCATCGGTATTGCAGATCTTCACACACGTCTTATTCGTAATCGTCGCATCGGAACCCAAGATTTTGTAATCGAAGGTCGAAGCGAGCAATGCGCTCCCTTTGGGGCATTGCGTAAACGCATCGGCATCGCCATATTCGACGAGCTGTTTAAACGTCTCGTTCTTCATATCGGCTTTGACCGCCGAAAGCGAACAATAGCCCTTAGGCGCATAAACCGTCGGTGCGATGGCACTCAATTGAGCGTCGATCGTGCGCAAACAAACGCGTTTTGCCCCCGTTATCCCCGTGTCATCGATGGCATCACAGCCGACGAGCTTCCCTCTATCATCGACCGGCGACGGCAACGGGACACCCATCGCATCGCACACATTGTCTTCGGTTGCCTCGCAACTGCACCCATTCCCTATCCCAATATCGCGCTTCGTATCGGTTTGATCACCGCCCTGCGGCGCGTCGTTATCGCTATCATCACACGCTGCCAACGATAAACCCAAACCCAATGCCAAAACGGCGATAAAAGACGGCGATTGAACCGAAAATGAACTTATTTTCATCGATGTAACCCTCTGTCTACAAAATATCATTCAAATGACCGCAATTAAGCGAAAGAAAATTCGATCAACGCACGACCAAGTCGCACCGATCCGCTTTAGAACGGCATCTCGATGATTTTGTTCATTTTTTTTGCCTCTCCCCCCCCCCAAACGGCGACGTCACAAAAACGATCCCTCAAAAGCCAAAAAAAAAGAGCACTTCGCATCGAACTGCCCTCCA
>SFMP01000038.1 GCA_004554395.1 Myxococcales bacterium
GATATTACTGGCGATGGTAAAAACGATCTCATCTACAGTGCTCAGAGTTTAGGGCCGGATAAGAATTCGGTCTATGTTTTGCCAGATGTGTGTAATGTAAGGAGCACCCAAAAAGCACTTCTCGTCGGTTCCAAATCGACGGCGTTTGGAACGGCGATATACGTCGTCGATTTGAATGGAAAGGGCGAAAAAGAAATCGTCGTCGTCGATTCGACATTTGGCGAAGCAGTGGGCGGAGAAGAATTCAACGTTGGCGCAATCTATTTCTATAAGTATACGGGCAAGGGATTTGTCGAATCGCGCAGACCTGTGACGGGCGAAATCGTCGAACGCGAAGGCGGAGGTAAATCGGGTGGGCAGATATCGTCGGTTGCGTTTGCCGATGTCGATGGCGATGGCTTGCTCGATTTGATCGTCGGTGAGCCGTCTGCCAATGCCGGGAAGGGCAATAAGGCAGGGCGCGTGCGCACCTATAGGAATAATGGCACGGGCTTCGACACGGGCAGACCAAAATGGATGTTTGACGCCCCCAATGGTTGGATGAATTTTGGTAGCGACGTCAAAGTCGCCGATATCAATGGCGATGGCGTGCTCGATCTCATCGTCGGTGCGCCTGGTAAGAAAAAAGACAAAGATCCTGGTCAGCAAGGGCATGTCTTCGTCTTCGTCGGCACGAAAGATGGTTCGGTGTTTTCGAAAGAGCCGTTTTGGAAATATAAGGCTAGCTCGAGCGATGAACTCTTCGGTACGAAGGTCGAAGCCGCCGATATTGATGGTAAAGGCTGGCTCGATCTCGTCGTCGGTGCGCCTGGCCAAGGCGCGGGGCGAATCCACGTCTTTGCCAATTCCGAAGGGCATTGTTATCGAGCCGACAAATGCTTCGTCGATGGGGTCTGCTACGACGATGGCGAAACAGCGCCCAAAGACAAGTGCCAAGTTTGCGATCCGTTGCGCAATAACTTCGGATTCTCGGAAGTCGTATGCTCCAAAGTCCCCGAAACGGCTTGTAAGACGGCAAAAGTCACGTGCAATGCAAGCGTAGGTTGCCAAGCCGAAAACAAACCCGATGGAACGAAATGCGCCGAAACAGCCTGCTCGGGCACGCGCGAAGTTTCGTCGTATGTTTGCGCTTCGGGCGCATGCCAACCCCAAAAGAAGGCTTGCGGCGCGGGGCTCTATTGCAAAACCGATGCGACGGGCGGTGCGAGTTGCAAAGCCGAGTGTGAGAGCGACGCCGATTGCACAGATAAGACGAAGCCCAAATGCAAACTCGATAAGACGTTGAATGTGTTGAGTTGCCAAGCCGAGTGTGCCGTCGATGACGATTGCACAGATCCTGTTAAGCCCAAGTGCAAGATCAATGCATCGACGAAAGTCGCTAGCTGCCAGCCCGAGTGTGCGAGCGATGCCGATTGTGCCGATGGTCTCTATTGCAAAACCGATCCGAATACGAAAATTGCGAGTTGCCAGCCCGAGTGCAGGAGCGACGCCGATTGTGCTGGTGGTTTATGCATCAATGGGCGTTGTTCAGAGACCATCGACTACAATCCCGTCATCACGAAGCCGGCTCAGGGCGAAGTCGTGAAGGCAGAAAGCGTCGTATTCGAGGGATCGGCTCGTGCAAATCAAGATGTCACCGTTAAGGCCATGTTGGCAGGTGATAATGCGCAGGTTTCGACGTGCAATGCAACTGCCGACGACAAGGGCGCCTGGAAATGCGAAATCATGCTCAATACGAACGATTACCAGGCGATTGCTGTGTCGGTCGTCGATGGCAAGAGTTACCCGAGTATGCCGGTTACTTTCAGCGTGGAATTGCCCGTCGAATTGACGCTCGATGCGCCGACCGAAGGCGCGGAATTGAAGAATCACGTCGTATTTTCGGGGAAAGCACCAGCGGGCGCGGACGTATCGGTTCGCAATATCGCCGATAGCACGATGCTTTGCTCGGGCAAAGCAGACCTCGATAAGATGTGGTCGTGCACGACGACGGCGCTCGAAACGGGCGATTACAAAGTCTATGCCTACGTTTCGAATGAGCTCAACACGATGGCCGCGCCGCGTGGATTTAGCGTCGTTCGCACGGTTCCCGTCATTACGGAGCCCGTTGCCGGTAGCGAAACATCGGTTCGCCCGACGATTAAGGGCACAATAGCGAGTGCCGAAGGCCTCGTCACGGTGTGGCAAATTGGAGACGCCGTCCAGACGCAACTTTGCATTGCGCCGATTGCGACCGATGGCGTGTTCCAGTGCACAACTGGGTTCGATTTGGAATACGAAACGGCGTATAAGATTCGCGCAACGTGGATCGATGAATCGGTGAAACCCAATATCGAATTGTCTTCGGAAGACGTCGAATTTAAGACGTCGAAGCGTCCGCGCGAGCCGATTTCGATTTTGATGCCCTCCGATGGAACGGCACTCTCGACGACGAATGTGATATTTTCGGGCATCGCCGAAGCCTTTGAAAACGTCGTCGTCTACTATGGCATGGCTTCGGAAGACGGTATCGAGGAATTGACGGATATGTGTACGGCTCGCGCCAATGGCAATGGGCGTTGGGCATGCACTGACCGCGAACTCGCCAAGGGCGAATACAAGGCTTATGCGATCAATGCCGAAGCTGAATCGACCGATACGACATCGCGTTCGGCGACGATAAAGTTCGCCATTTTGGACGATGCTCGCATCGATATCGAAGATGGCAAATACGAGACGTCGGGCGGTTCGTGTAGCGCGTTGCCGAATTCGACGCACCATTCTGCGCCGCTTTTGTTCTTTGCGTTTGTCGGTATCGCCGGGCTCGGCGCTTTGCGCCGTCGTCGTTCGGAGTAGAGCGATTTTTGCTCGAAACTGGTTAAAAGCGTCCAAATTGGGCGCTTTTTAATAGACTATATGCGCCCATATTGGGCGCTTTTTTTTGAGATGGGTAGGCGCGCAGAAGCGCGGCGTATGCGCACAGCGAAGCGAGCACATAGCCGCGCCAGAGCCCGTATCGCCGCAGGCGATAGGGCGATAGCGTAGGCGTATTGAGCGCAGCGAAATAGCCGGAGCCGTGCCAGAGCCCGTATCGCCGCAGGCGATAGGGCGATAGCGTAGGCGTATTGAGCGCAGCGAAATAGCCGGAGCCGCCGCCGTATGCCAAGGGCAAAGGCGGCGAAAGGGGGGAGGGTTAATTTTGCGAGCTCCAGAAGAGTTTGACGAAGCGGCTGTAGTTTTCGGAGATGAGGAAAGTTTCGAAGGCGCGGTCGGTGGGTGCTTCGTAGAGTGCGCAGGCGGGAGAGGCGCAGACGATGGCGCCGAGGCATGTGGCGCGCGTTTGCATGGCGCGGCGGAAGTCTTGCCAGGCGACCATGAGGAATGGAACGCCGTCTTTGAAGAGCTTGCGCGATTGGCGTGGGAGCGTTTTGAAGAGGCGTTTTTTGATAGTTTGTGCGGCTTCGGATTCTGGTTTGGCTTGGCAGAGAGCGGCGAAGAGTGCGGCGATGGTGTCGTCGTCGAGGGCGTCGAGGAGGCTGGCGCCGGTGATGGCTTGGTGCATGGCGTAGGCCGCCCAGAAATCGAATTGAATTGGGTTTGATTCGTTGAGGATTGAATCATCGACGACGAGAGTGCTGGGTTGGTCGAATTTAATGCGGCACTTTGCGCCTTTGAGGCCGTGCATGGCGTAGACTTGTTTGACGTCGAAATTTTGGCCGAATAGGGCTTGGCAGCGCGTTTGTGCCCAGGTGACGGGGGTGAGGTGGTGTGCCGAGATGGCGTCGTCGAAGAGGTCGTAGGCGTAGGGCGTCATCATGCGGAGGTAGCGCTGGGCGTCGGCGAATGTGCGCTTGATGGGGATGAGTTCGAAGTCGAAGAAGCCGCGCGGGGCGCCGTGTATGCAACGCTCCCAGGTGGTGCGCAGATGTGGGTTTTCGTGGGCGTGTCGCAGGGCGGTGACGGCGGCAAGCGAGATGGTGTCGCCGGTTTGTTTGAGCGCGTCGATGAATGGGTCGAAGGCGTCGGTGAGATCGATGTTTTGTTTGAGAGTGCGTCGGAATTCGCCGATGGCGGAGTCGATTTGTCCGGCTTGTGCGAGTGCTTGTGCGCGCGCGAGGTATGCCCAGTCGGTGTTTTGTGCCTCGTGTATGATTTCTGAGAGAAAAGCGAGTGCTTCGCGGTGTTGTGCGTTTGCGACGTAGAGAGCGGCGATGCATCCGCGGTATTGTGCGATGCGTTCTGGATCGCCTTGCTGGCCGAGAATGCGCTTTGTGACGTCGATAAGTCGTTGAATTTCGTTGTGATTTTTGTATTCGAGGACGAGCGCATCGAAATCGTCGCGGTCGTCGATGGCGGCTTGTATGGCTTCTCGTTCGTAGAGCGTTCGCAGGTCGTGCCCCCATCCCGCCTCTCGTGCGATGTGTGTGAAAGCGCGTCGTGCGCGTCGGACGTCTTTTGGCGTGGCGTGGTGTGGTTCGTCGTCGGATGTTTGGCAGATTTCTTCGAGCGTCGTTTTGGCGTCGTTCCATTGTCGTTGGGCGCAGGCGATGTCGTAGAGTAGGTCGAGGGCGGCCATGTCGTGCGGGAACGAGGCGAGGTGGCGTCGGAGAATGACGCGAGCTTTGTCGGGTTGTTCGAGGTGATGGATGAGGATTTGAGCGAGTCTGATGTTGATTTCTCGCCGTTTTTCTTGGGTTAAATCGATTTTTGCGAGTTGTTCGAGCGTGGTGACGGCTTCGGCCCATCGCGCTTGGTCGGCGAGGAGGGCGGCTTGTAGGATCAAGGCATCTTTGTCGTCGGGTGCTTGCTCGATGATTCGCGCAAGGGCAAGCGTTGCGCCGGGTATGTCTTTGATTTCGTAGGCTCGGAGCATGGCGTTTTTTCGGAGCCATTCGATTTGTAGGCTTGGAACGGGGGTGGCGGCGACGGCTTGTGTATAGATGCGCGAGAGCTGTTCGAATTGCCGCTGTTGTGTGAGGAGCGATTCGATCATCTCGATGGCGCGTTGGCACGCGGGTTGGAAGGCGAGGATATGGGCCAGGCTTTTGGTGGCTTGTTCGCGCTTTTTGAGCGCTTTTTCCCAGAGCGTTGCCGCCCATAGACCGTAGCTGAGTCGGTTTTCGTCGTCGTATGAAGCTTGTGCGAGTCGGTCGGCGATGCATGCGAGGCTATAGGCGTCGTCTTCGTCTTCGGCGATGTTGGCGAGCGTCATGAGAGCCGATATGGCGTGGCTGTCGAGTTTGATGCATTCTTGAGCGACGCGCACGGCGTGAGACCGTTGATCGTCGTCGATATATGGGGCCAGGGCGGTTTTGAGCGTTTGGACGCGAGCGCGAGCCGAGATATCGATGTTGGCGAGTTTTTCGCGGAAGAATCCGAGGGCTTGCCAATCGTCCGACGTCGCCGAGAATCGTTCGAGCATCCACAGCGTTCGTTTGTCGTTGGCGTCGCGCATGGCATGTGTTGCCAAGATGTTGCGAATGTGTTCATCGCTTGCGTTGCCCATGTGCATGAGCCGTAGAGCGGCTTCGCGCAACAGTGCCTCGCGGATCCAGCGATCTTGCGTCGTATTGGCATAAGTTTCGAGCCACGATGTCGTATCGTCTTCGTCGCGTTCGTCTTCGCGCAAAGCCCTTAAATAGCTCGCCCGTAGGCAATGCCCGTAGGGGAGGTTTAGGCTTCGTTTGAGTCGTAGGGCGATTTGGTGGCGTTCTTTTTTATCGGTCGATTCGGAACGCAGTCGTTCGGCTTCGATCCAGTCGACGAGTGCCAACAATTCTTCGGGGAGATCGCGTAGTTTCTGGCGCCATGCTTGCCAGTCGGGGATTGTACGCTGGGAACGATCGCGGCGATAGGCTTCGATATAATCGGAGCAAAGTGTATAAATATCGGGGTTTGGGGCGATTTTTTGTTCTGGATTCGTCGATTTTGTCGATGGCTCGCAGTACATATCGATATCGCGTCGGAGTGCTCGCCATGTTGCGGTTTCTTCGTCGTTGATCGTTTCGTCGCATTGATCGACGATTTGTGCGATATCGCGCCATGCTTTTCGCTTCTTGAGCAGTCGGATGAGCATTCGCAGAGGGTATGGCGCGAGTGGTGCGGATTCGCGGGCGATGTTGAACCATTTGAGAGCGCGATCGTCGTCGCCCATTTGGGTGGCTGCCCAAGCGTTTTCGGTGGCAATCGAGGCGCGATCGGCGTTTGCGAGTTGGAATTGGGCGCGGTAGTCGTTCGATTCGATGAGTTGGTCGAAGCGTCGTTCGCGCAGGGCTAAGTGGTGTAGGGCGACGATGGCTGGGACGAAAGCGGGCGATTTTTTATGGAGTTGTTTGAGTTTTTCGATAGCCGAATCGACGTCGTGTAGAGCTTCGTCGGTATAGATGGCGGCTTCGAGAGCGCAGACTTGGGCTTCTTCGGGGTCGGTCGTTTCGGTGGCGATTTGTTCGAGCCCTGCGACGACTTCGTCCCATCGTCCGATCGATGCAAATATGCATATACGCTTAAAAGCTAGGCTTCGCGATGGGGCTGTTTGAGGGATTTGGGGCAAATATCGTGCGGCGATATCGGCGTGGTGCATGCGCTCGGTGAGCACGGTGACGAGGTGTTCGAGCAATGCACTTTGCGTGGCGGGGTCTTTTGTTTGGCGAGCCCAGGCTTCGAGGAGTCGTGCATTTGCTTCGTGATTCTGGGTGCTTTCGTAGGTAAAAAGTAGACGCCAATGGCCTAGCGTCGAATTTTGTTCGACGAGTAGCGGGATAGCGGCGTCGAAATTCTGAGCGCGTAGATGTGCATTGGCCTGCATCCATGCGTAGGCGGGCCGAGCCCATGATTGGGCGTGTGCGATGTGTTCGAAGCTCTGTGCCGCGCTCTCGTCGTCGGCTAGTTTTTCGCATAGCGCGGCGAGTCGTTTGCGAGCGGCGATCGATTCCGACGAATGGCAAGCGGCTTCGAGCGCGGCGCGCGTTTGTTCGTCGTCGTGTGTCGTGGCGTCGATCAAGTCGGCGAGCGCAAGCCAGTGTGCGGCGCGAGTTTGTTCGTCGTCGGCGATGTCGATAATCGTCTTTTCGAATTGCGCCGCGCGAGCCATATTGCCTGCTAAGATATAGGCATCGGCAGCCGAGAGCGCGAGCATCGATTGGTCGGCGCTCAATTTATAGGCTTCGGCGTAGTAGTAGCTTTCGCGCTCGTGTTGCCCGATGAACCCGTTGATGACGGCGGCGCGTCGAAAGAAAGCGGCGCGTAGCTCGGGGGCTTCGAAGATTTGCGCGGCGAGGGCATAGGACATCGCCGCCTCGGGGAGCTTTGCATATTTTTCCGATAAAACGGCATATCGTAGAAGGATATATGGGTTTTGTTTGTCGGATTGGAATGCCAATCGAAAGTTCTCGTAAGCTTTCGAATATTCTCCCATCGTTGCTTGTATGCTCGCGGCGAACGCATATAAGATGGCGCGTTCGTCGGGGGTTCCGAGTATCCGAGCGAGTTTCTCGGCATATTGTTCGGCTTTGGCATGGCCCTCGAGACCGCCCATTTCGGCGTTAATCCAAAGTGCCATGTAGATCGCGGCGACGTCGTTTTCGTCGATGGCATGAGCCGTTTCGACCCATTCGAGCGCCCGTTTGGCGTCGCCATTTGCCAGCCAATACAAATCGCCAAGCGTGAGTGCAATCGCCATTCGCGAATCGGTTTCTTGGGCAAATTCATAGGCTTTGCGCAATGCCTCGATGGCGGCGTTCCAGTCTCCGATCTTGAGATACATGCGAAACGACGTTTCGTAGACCCATCCGGCATGTGGCAAGATTTCGGCGGCCAGGGCTAGATCGCGGCAGACAGAATCGTCGGAGGCATCGTCGTGCTCGTTGGCAAATGCGGCATCGAGTAGAAATGCCGCCGCCGATTCGGCGTCTTTTTCGTAAATCGCTCGCGCTTCGCGACGGAATACTTCGGCGGTTTCTTCGCCCTCTTGTGCCTTGGCCCACAGTGCCGCTTTGATGTCTAACGCCTTACCCGCCATTACTCGCTCCAAACCGATAAACCGACGCGGCGCGTTCTATAACGATTCGACCGATGGTGCAATCTTTTGCGCTTTCCCATGTAGGGCTACTCGCCAGAACCCCTACGGGGTTCTGGCGAGCGATATTTGCGGCAAAGCGGGCTCGTAGAGCCTCGCTTTGCCGTGAGATCTAGTGTTATTCCAATAATATTCTAATATTATTCAATGTTTATGATAAATGCTGAATATTATTCGTTTTGTCTCAAATGACATCAATTCAATGATTATCGGGAATACGTTTGAAGATGGATTATGTCTGAAGATAAGACTTCGCTCGATCGTTAATCGCATCAGACGACTTTTGAAGTGATGTCGTTTATTGAAATGATGTCGTTTCAAGTGGTAGATCGGACGGCAATTTTTGCCCCGATATCGCTCTAAGCGGTATTGCCGTGCGTCGATGCAGAACTCGAGCGTTGTGAGTTAGAGGTCGCACGTGCCGAAATTCGGGGTTAGGTGAAGTAATGATTCGGGGAAAGCTACCCCATCGGTAGCAGAGAGTGAGGCATTGGAACGCGGGGGAAGACTTCGCGTTTGGGCTTCGTCTCGGCATCCCCAAAACTCAACGATGGCGGAATTTGCTTATGGAAAAACTGAAGAAGCTATCCGTCTGGCTGACGACGATCCCGCTAGCCTTTTTGCTCATCGGGATCATCGTCTGTTCGACGGTCGGAGACTTACACAGCACGCTACTGAAAGTGGGCGAGTTCAATTGGACGGGGTATTCGGAACTGCGTCAGCCGGCCGAGCGCCCCGATTGCGATGTGGCCGGGGCACCAAGCCCCGCCCCCGACGAGGCGCAAGGCGATAGCGCCGACGACGAAGATGCACTTCTCGACGATTTATTTGGCGGCGCCGAAGAAGAAGTGAGCGCCGATGCTCGAGAAGCTGCGCAAGCCGTCTGCGCCGAAAAAATCGCCAAATACGAAGATATCGTCAAACGCCAAGACGACACGGGCTTGCGCATATTCGTCAGTATCGAACAAGCCATCGGCGATTTCGTCGCCAATGCGCGAGCATTCGATCGCCACTTCCTCGTGCTCGTGTTCATATTCTGCGGCTTGGCGACGACGCTTCAACGCCAACATCTCGCGCTCCGTAGCCCTACGTCGCGCAAAGGCGACAGGCTCTCGCAGGTCGTCCAAGCCATTGGCAATATCATCATCGTCGCGTCGTTTGCCGTCTATTACCAACTCGATCTGAAGAGCGGTGTCGAACACGTCTCGAATATCCCCATCTTCTGGATGATTGCCTTCGGGCTCATGGCACTCGCCAATATCTGGCTCGCCGCGCACCCCATTTCCGACGCCGTGCCATCGAATGCTGAGAAATCTTCAGGACACCGCGAGGATATTGCAGAATCATCGAAAGAATCTGTAAAAGTTGCAGAATCATCGAAGGCATCCGAAAACGCATCAGTCTCCGAAGAATCATCGACGGAATCGGTAAAAGTCGAAGAATCATCGTCGGAATCTGTAAAAGTCGAAGAATCATCGTCGGAATCTGTAAAAGTCGAAGAAACATCGAAGGAGTCTGTAAAAGTTGCAGAATCATCGAAGGAGTCTGTAAAAGTTGCAGAATCATCGAAGGAATCCGAAAACGCAGCAGTCTCCGAAGAAACGTCGACGGAATCGGCAAAAGCCGAAGATTCATCGAAAGGATCATCTCAAACGCCGCACAAAGAGGGTCTCGGTGGTCTACTCTTGGGCATACCGCTCTATGCCTACATGGCGATATTGTGCGGTCTCTATTTCTTAGTCTTCGAGCAGCACTTTGCCGGCGTAGCGACTTATATGAACCAGATGACCGAGCACGCGAATCTCTACACCAATGTCGCGCTCTACGTCTTCTGCGGCATGATGCTCAAAAACACCGATATAGCCGACAAATTCCTCGCCATTTTGCGCCCGTTTAAGTTGTCGCCCGAACTCCTCGTCTTCGTGATCGTCCTCTTATCGGCGCTCCCGACGGCTTATTCAGGCGCATCGGGTATATTCGTCATCGCCGCCGGCGCCATCATCTACCGCGAACTCAAACAGACGAAGACGCGCGACGGGCTAGCGCTTGCAGGTACCGCCATGAGCGGTTCGATGGGCATCGTCCTAAGCCCCTGCCTCCTCGTCGTCATCGTCGCCGCCCTCAACAACAACGTCACCACCGACGAGCTCTTTAGCGCAGGTCTGAGCGTCTTTTTCGTCAATATATTCGTGTTTGCCATCGTCTTGTTTACGACAAAACAAGGGCGAATATCGTTCGAAAACCCGATCAAAGCCATGCCCGAAGTCGGTCGCGCCATCGTCGGCGTGCTTCCCTATATCGCCATTGGCGCCGCCGTCTTGCTCTTCATGCGCTACGGATTTGGCGCGGCATTCGACGAATACAAAGCGCCCGTGCTACTTCCCTTCATGTTGCTCGTCTTGCTCGTCTACGATCGCACGATGGCTCGTCGCGCCTGGCGCCGCATGCCCGAAGCCGAACGCCCCAAAACGGCACCACACGGCATCGGGCGCAGCCTCTTCGATTCGGTCAACTCGACGTCGATCCACTCGGGCGGCCTACTCAGCCTCATGACGCTCTCGGTCTGCATCGGCGGCATCATCGATCGCGCCAACCTCAACGCGCTCTTGCCTCAGCACTTCTCGTCGCCGTTCATCGCCATGGCTCTTCTCTTCGTCATTCTCGTCATTATCGGCATGATCATGGATCCCTATGGCGCCGTCATTCTCGTCTCGGCAACGCTGACGCAAATCGCCGCCAGCAACGGCATCGCCCCCATCCACTTCTGGGTCACGGTCTTGTGCGCCTTCGAACTCGGCTACCTCACGCCGCCCGTCGCACTCAACCAACTACTCACGCGCCAAGTCGTCGGCGAATCGGCCTACGCCTACGAACGCGCCACCGACCGCCCCAAAAACTTCTGGTATCGCCATGAACGCATCCTCTTGCCCGTCGCCGTCAAAGGCATCGTGCTCCTACTCGTCGCGTTCATGCCCCTCATCATCAACGTTTTGCGCGTGAAATTCCGCTAGAATTTCGCTTCGAGAGCCCTATTGCGCTTGCGCTCAATACGGGCTCTCTTTTTTGCCAGTTTGCGCACCTACTGCGTCAGCGTCGCCACGCGGGCGGCGGGAACGTACCTTAGTACGCCCCCTTGCCCTTGGGCTAGCTTCCTTGTATCTGCATCAAACTGACAAAAAACGGTCTTGTCGCCCTATTTCGCCCATTGGGCTCAATACGGGCTCTTGGCTACGGCTATGTGCTCACTGCGTTGCGCGCATACGCCTTCGCTGCGGCGGCTATGTGCTCACTGCGTTGCGCGCATATGCCTCCGCCGAGGCGGCTATTGGCGAGCCAATACGCCGCCATCGATGATTCGACTCTCACCGCGATAGAAAAAAGTTGAGAAAAGCGGTGAAGATCGGAGCGATGACGTGATATAATGGTCGCGTCTTTTTTCGAGTGGGATCAAATGTATCCGAGTATTTTGATGTTGCCGTTGCCGATAGCGATATGTACAGTGCTCAATCGTCGAGTCGTTGGTCCATATCGCATGGTGATGGCGTGTGAATCGATTTCGGCTTGGATACGTCGAGTTGTGCCCGAGCGTGCGGTGCGCATTGCGCCTGAAGACATCGATTTTGAGATGAAATGTTTGCGCCACATCATGCCTCGAAAACTCGGCAATTGCATTGAAATATCGATGGTATTGCAAGTTTGGCTTGCATTTCATGGGCAAAATGCGAAAATCTCGGTCGGAAAACGAATCGATGGAGAATCAATCGCGATGCATGCATGGCTCGAACCCGATGGATTTGGGCGCAATGGATGGAGCGATGGCGTCGTATGGATCGATGTGCAAAACGGCGCAAAAGCGCTTTAGTGTGCAATATGATAAAAAATCCGTCGCATTTTGTTCGAATAGTTGCGTCGAATTGCCCTATGGCGTTATGATGTGGCATTCTACGCTGATTCGTCATGCGGAAGTCTCAGTTGGGGAACGAGTAAGGAGTTGTACATGCGGTTACAATGTGCTGGATTAACAGATACGGGTATGGTTCGCGATCACAACGAGGATAGCTTCCTCGTTTCGCAGACGGAGTCTTTTGTCGTCGTCGCCGATGGCATGGGCGGGCATCAGTCGGGCGAAGTGGCATCGCGAATGGCGATTAACGAAATCGAATCTTTCTACGAAGAGACGCTCAAACAAGAGTCGCCGATCGATTTGCCGTTGTGGCCCGCCGGGCGTCGCAAGCCCAAGAGCCGCGAAGAACGACGACTCATCGCTTCGATGGTTCGCGCCAATTCCGTCATCCATCGCGCGGCGGGCGAAAATCCCAAATACAACGGCATGGGGACGACATGCGTCGGTGCGTTTTTCGTCGAAGAAGGCGTCATGATCGCCCACGTCGGCGATTCGCGTTGCTACCGCTTGCGCGGCGATGAATTGCGTCAAATGACCGAAGACCATTCACTGGCCAATGAATATATTCGCTCGAAAATCCTTCGCCCCGAAGATTTGCCGAGTTTCCCCTATAAAAACGTCATCACGCGAGCCATCGGCTTGCAAGATACCGTCGAAGTCGAGACGAATTTCTATGAACACGCCGATGGCGATATCTATTTGCTCTGTTCCGATGGCTTGAGCGATCCGGTCAAAGAACCGCAAATGCGCGAAATCCTCATGAAATATTCCAATGATTTGCCGCGTGCTTGCCGCGAACTCATCATTGCAGCAAATACAAATGGCGGCCCCGACAACGTCACCGCCGTTTTGGCAAAGACGATCTACTAACGATTGAATTATCGACGGCATGGGCGGCAAATGCGCACGCCATGCCGTTTTTTGTGGCGCGCAATGCGATAAGGGTGAATTGCTTTGAACGACGATGTGACGAACTCAAATCCTAACGATAAGGCGCGCTCGAACGACACGATTCAAAAAGTCGCGCCACCGCCCGTCCCCAAATCGACGAAACAACGCAACGATAAAGACTCCGATACATCGCCTAAAAATGGCAATGAACATGGGGCAAAGTTCGTCGAAAAATTTGGAAAAAAATTCGAGACGCCGGCTAAAAAATCGAAGAATCTTAAAGACTCCAGTGATCCGAAAGAAGATAAAACGGAATCGAAGCGAACGGAATCGAAGCGAGATAAATCGGCGCAATCTCCAGAAGAGACGACGAAAACCGATGCGAATGCTTTGGCGAAAGACGATGACGGCGCGGCGACGTGCGGCGAAGAAAAATCGAAAAGCGACGACGAAAAAGCTAAAGGCGATGAAAAGTCTAAAGCGAATGAAAAGTCTAAAGGCGATGAAAAGTCTTCTGCACAAGAGAAGTCTGCCAACGCTCGCCGTTCGCATTTCGAAGGCACCAACGAAGTCTTCATCCAATCGAGGGCATTTGACGATTTTCGCAACGCCATCGATCCGCCCGTCGTTCACGCATTCGAGGGTACAAACGAAGTCTATGTGCGATCGAGTGCATTCGATGCGCTTCGCGACGATGCCGCTGCATTGAACGCATCAGGTTCGAGCGATTCTAATGAGATTCGAGCTATATTGGGCAATTCTCAAGAATCGTCGTCTAAAATTCGATTCCAAAGCGTCAAAGTCAAACCGCCCGTACTTCAGCACAAGCCCCAAACGAGCGATGCCAATATCATTGGAATCATGGGAAGCGGCGTTTTGCCGAGCGTTGATATCGATAAATCGTTCGAAGTGCCCGTTCTAGACGATGGCATGCTCGACCAAACGCACGAAATCGAAACCGATCCCGATACCGACGCCGTTCGCGTTCCAAAAAAAGGCGATTCACTCGCCGTATACGCCTCGCGCATGAATTCCGAGCTCAACGCGTTGCAAGTCGAATTGCACACGGTGTCGGGGGTTCCGGGACTGCCCCCGCGATCGGAGGTCGAAGAAAACGCCTGTGTTCATCCCGAAAACGTCGTCGATGCGGCAATGATACGCGCCTCGAATGCGCGTTATGCCATCGATCACGTCATCGATGCACGGCTCATCGACATATTTGGATCCGAGCTCGATCAAAAAGATACATCGCATGCGACGACGATCGATGCCCTCATGACGCATCTCATCGATACGCAAGATGCGCTTTTCCCCAAGGCTGTCGTCCTTTCGAACGATTGCTCGATGACGCAGTGGCGCGTGATGCGCCAATTTCTCAATCGCTGCGTCGAATCGGTGCCGAATTTCTCGTGTTATGCGCCCGCTTGGTCGGTGAGCGATGCACAAATCGACCTCGTCACGTCGCTCGTCGGTAGTCGTTTGGGATGCCTGCCCGACGATCCCGATGAACTCAAGAGCGAAACGCTCATTCACCATGCCAATACGGTATTTGCGCAGAGCGATTTCCAGTGGGGGATCGACATCTTATTCGTGCGCTATGGACTCGGGAACTTGGTGTCGAAAAATCGCAGCAACGAAATCGATCAACTCGTCGCGCGTAGTGCATGCGATATGCGCGAGCTATTTCTCAATATCGTGGCGCGCGACGCCGAACAAGGCCCCGTCGTCGTCGTGCTTACGCCGCAAGCTCGAGGCTGTGAAAATGCATGGCGCGACGTGTTTTCGTGGCTTCGCAAGCTGGCGACATCAAACGTCCTCGTCGTATTCGTCGGGGCAAATGTCGATTGGGCAAACGAATCGTTCGAGGCGGTCGGCATGGCGTCGCCCGATGCCGCGCCATCGAATGCCCTCGATAGTAGTGATAATTCGGCTGTGCACTCGGCGATCAATTCGCCCGAATGTCGTGAAAAGAATGAAGAGAAATTGCTGTCGATCGAAACCGTAGACATTGCGCCGCTTTCGCCGAGCGATGTACGGAATTTGATCGAACACGTCGTCGGGCAACGCTATTTGACGCCAGCGTGTATTCAAAAGATTGCCGAAAAATCTCGTGGAAGATTCGATATTCTTCGGATGCTCCTCATTATGTTCAAGAATTTGGGGTTTTTGTCGAAGAAAGATGCGGGTGATAGCTCGAGTATTGTGGCTTATCTCGATCAAATCGAGGCGAATCACGGAGCCATTGAACAAGCGTATGTCGCTTCATTCGACGAAGAAACGTACAATTTTTTGGCATGGGCATCGATGCTCGGCAACGTGTTTTACATCCAAGATCTCATTCAAATCATGGATCTCGAGCCCTTGCCCGACGAGCCGATTTGGTCGCATCCGCTACGCACGACGTGGTGCGAAGAAATCGCCAAAAAGTGTTGTCGCGATGGAATACTCGTCGAGGTTTCGGTCGATGAACAGCGCGGAACGCGATATTGCATCGTCGGGAGTTCGTCGTTTCGACGCCAAGTGTCGAAACAACAACCCGAATTTGCGCGTCAAATCCACGGCTGTTATGCCCAAGTTCTCGTCAATACGGCGAGTGGGATTTCGTGTGCACCGGCGTGCGCGGCCATCCACTTCGAAGAAGCCAACATGTTGCTACAAGCCGTCCAAATACGGCTCGCTTGCGCACAGCGGTTTTGCAATCGGTTCGAGAATTTGACGGCGCTCGAAGAAATCGGCTTTTGCCTCGCACACGTAGGCCCCGAAAATGGCTCGATTTATGCCGATGTTCTCGCGCTATATGCCGAATTGAGTTGTCGCATTGGCGAGTTTTCCGTCGCTCGCGAAGCGTGTATGCAGAGATTGGCATACGAGAAGTTTATCCACAATTGCACGGGTGCCGTCGGCGCGATGATCGCCTTTGGCGATATATTGCGAACGCTTGGCGAGTATGCCGATGCGCAGCGTTACTTGCTCAAGGCCGTCGAATTATCCGAAGAAATCGAAGATAAAGCGCTCATCAGCGATGCTTATTATGCGCTCGGCGCACTCGCCTTCGAGATGGGCGCCAAAGGTGCTCTCGTCAACGGTTTGCGCTACGCCGAAAAGGCGCTCGAAATCCAGCGCACGATAGGAAATCTCGTCAAGATCGCCGAGATTCAGACGCTTTGCGCACGCATATTTATGATGCGTGGCGAACCCGAGCGAGCTCGCACTGCCGCTTCGGAGGCATATTATGGGCTCGTCGTGAGCCATTGTTGGTATAAGACGCCGCCCGTTCTCATCGTCATGGCAGAAAGTGCCGCCGCTTTGAGCGAAGGTTTGCCGCTTGATTTCGTCGAGCGCGGGCTCGAAATCGCCGCCAAAACGGGGCAAATCACCGATCTCTTCTATTTGTTGTCGATGCGCATTCGCCTGCTCATGACGACGTTAGAGCGATCGCAAGTCCGCGCCGATATGGATAGGATCGCTTCGATAGTCGCCGATCACCCGAGCGAGCGATGGAGAACCGAGTACTTCTATTTGTTGTCGAAATTCGATTTTGCTCGCAAAAATTATAAAAAGACGACGCGATCGTTGCGGCTCTTCTTCGATTCGGCACAGCGATTGGGCAATGCGTTTATGCTCAGTTGCGGTTACGATTTGAGTGCGATGCTCAATCTCGACGTCTTGCGGCGCGAACTCGGCATCGTCTCGAAAGAAAAGACCGAAAAACTCCACAATTCGGCGACGGCATTATTCGAATCGGTCGGCGCTTGGCATTATGCCGCCGAATCGCTACGCCATTACGCCAATTATCTCGACTACTTCAAACGTCCTGCCGACGCCAAAAATGCTCGCATTCGCGCCGATAAGGTCGATCCCTATTGTCAGTGAGGCATGGAATGTCTGAAAAATTCGATAAAGCTGCGCTTTTTGAGTGGCTTCAAACGAGCGCAGGAAAGCTCCAACGCGGTCTCGAAAAAGGCGTGCGAAAAGGTCAAGTCATTTCCGACACGATACAAGCAAAGATCGATGCCAACCCCAAAGCTCGCGCGGCGCGCGATTTCATCATCGATAAAGGTGAAAAGTTCTGCGATGTTCGCATCGGGCATACGCGCATCGGCGATTTGCCCCATGCCGCGCAAAAGTTGACCGAACGCCAGCTGTTCAAATTGCTCGACAAAATGCGCACGATAGATCCCGGATTTAACTGGGAAGCCTATTTGCCCAATCCCGCCGATATGCCCATTTTCGAGGCATTTAATTGCCTTGGCGTGCCATACGGAGCGCCTTGGGACGACGTCAAAAAGGCTTATCGAAAGCTCATGCGACAATGGCACCCCGATAAACACGGCGAGTCGCCCGAAGCCGAACAACGCGCCACCCAAAAGACGCAGGAGATTACGGCCGCCTACGAACTCATCGCGCAGCATTACGGTAAATAGTCGTACATCCCCCCTTTCGGGGGGATGTAGATATTTAGCCGCCTACGAAATCATTGTGTAGCACTACGGTAAATAGTGTTACGTTCCCACCTTCGGGGGAAATGTAGATATTTAGCCGCCTACGAACTCATCGCGCAGCATTACGGTAAATAGTCGTACATCCCCCCTTTCGGGGGGATGTAGATATTTAGCC
>SFMP01000039.1 GCA_004554395.1 Myxococcales bacterium
ATTTAGGCTCGCACTTATGCTGTTATCGAAATGATTTCGATAACTGTTTACTCTCTCTCATCTTCGGTTTTCATCGTGCCGTGGGCTTGTTTCATCCCGTCGGCGAGGGCGGCTTATACGCGTAGTCGATGGGTGTGTCAAGAAGTTTTTTTCTGAAGTAGAAAAAAATGATCTTTCGTCTGACCTCCCCCCGATAGGCCGGGGGTGAGGTCAAACGTGCGCGTATTGAGCCCAACGGGCGAAATAGCGCACGAGCGTAGCCGTATTGAGCGATAGCGAAATAGGCGGAGCCAAGAGCCCGTATTGAGCCCAACGGGCGAAATAGGGCGATAAAAGCCCGTATCGGCTTTGCCGATAGGGCGATAAAAGCCCGTATCGGCTTTGCCGATAGGGCGATAAAAGCCCGTATCGGCTTTGCCGATAGGGCGAAAAAAGGAAATCATCGCAGTTGAAGAAAAGTGTTGATAAATTCCCATTTTCTCGCACAATAGATGTAGTTTGCGTGTGATCCCCAAAAGATCAAATCGTGTGACTTTTCGAGTTCATGCGCCTCGTTCTCGGCGTCGATTGAGATGAACGTTTAGTTAGCGGGATTTCTCTATCGTGCTTGGGGCGATTTGTGAACTCGATAGATTGAATCGCTGGAATGCTCTAGCGAATGGCAAAGACTTAATGACCGCGAATCATGAGGAGATACGTATGGCTGGCATGTCGGAAGAAGAGTTTTTGAAACGGAGACAAGCGCGCAAAGCGGCAAAAGAACAAGGGAATAAACAAAAGAGTGATGACGCGGCGAGTGAGCCGAGTCCGATCGACGAGGACGCCGAGGA
This sequence comes from Myxococcales bacterium, assembly GCA_004554395.1. Lineage (GTDB taxonomy): Bacteria > Myxococcota_A > Bradymonadia > UBA4248 > UBA4248 > UBA4248. The sequence continues at coordinate 831 of SFMP01000039.1, forward strand.
AGTCGATGAGCCTGCAAAGCCCGCGAAGAAAGAGCCCGAGGAAAGTGAAGAGCCTGTAAAGCCCGCGAAAAAACAGGCTGAGGAAATCGATGAACCCGTAAAGCCCGCGAAGAAAGAGCCCGAGGAAAGCGATGAGCCTGTAAGGACTGCAAGGAAGAAGGTCGAGAAAATTGAAGCGCCTGCAGAGCCGTCGAAGAAGGGCAAATGGATAATCGCCGTCGTTGCCGTTTTGCTCGTTGCAGGCGGTGGCGCGGGCGGCTTTGTCTATTACAAATCGATGATCGCCGACACGCTGAGGCAAATCGTCGACATAGAACAAAAGATCGTCAAATCACATCCCGATTGCTCGGCAATCGGTGAGCTCAAAGCGGAGAACGCCGCTTTGTATCGATATAATGCTATCGACGATACCTACGAAGCGACATCGTCGTCGATCGGCGATTACCAAAACCAACTCGGTAAACTTACCACGGCTGAAAAATCTTGTGCCGTAGAGCACGAAAAGCGCGTAGAACAAGCAAAAGCCGACGAAGACCGCAAAAAGCGCGATGAACAAATCGCGGCTCTTGAGGCACAAAAGCGAGAAGCCGAGGCTCGGGCAATGCAAGCTCAGGTCGAAGCGGAAAATGCACAGAAGCAGGCCGAAGCGGAGCGACAAATGCGCGTCGCCGCCCAAAACGAAGCTGCTGTTGCTCAAGGATTCGCGCCCGATTTCCAAGCCCCAGTCGTCGACCCATTGATCCCCGAGCCCGTCGTCACCATGGAACCGGAGATGCGCCTCACGTTCAACCGAGCCCTTCGACGCCCAAATGGTGCGCTCGAATACCTCATCTTTTACGACAAGGAACTCCAAACGCCTTGTTATATCGCCGTTCACAACTACAACATCAAAGCGCAAGACGATAACCGCTATTGCACGCCGTATTCGGGGAACGATTCGGACTTGACGCATCCCGTAGCCGTCACCCAAACGGCAAAGCGTTTCGAGGACTACGCCTATTGTGGCGTCATCGTCAAACCCGAAAAACGCAATATTCCAGGGATTGCAGGATTCTTTAGGGCGTTTAATCCGACCTATTACAATGAGCACTTGGCGCGATTTATCAATAAGCCCATCGTCGTAGAATACCCCGACGCCGTCGATCCAGAAGACTACTTTTCGCCCACATATTACCACATGGGGCCGGGGTGCCAGATTCAGTACGACGGCACGTATGAAGAAGAGCCCGATGAATCTTGCAAGTTCAAGAATCCCATCATCACCGAGGCGCAATATCTCCAATACGGATTGAAGCCCGGAGACGTATTTTTAACGCCATCGTCCGTCTATGGCGAACAGACAAAACACCAGTATTGGCAAGTGATCAGTGGCACCGCCCAACCCTATATCAAAGTGGTAAGAACGCCTAGCGAAGATACGGTTTTTGAGGCGACCGACAAGCTCGTCGAAGTCAAAGACCTCGATTCGAAGGCCATTTATGAGGTTTTGATGCCGCACCTCAAGGCTGGGATGCCTGCCCGGGCGCAGTATTGCGAAGCGGTCAATCGGTCGCTCATCAACGAAGCGCGCGCGGGGAAATGGGCTCGCGTCGATAATCAATCGCCATTGATGAAGAAGAAATAGCGCGTTTGCGGGGAGCAAACCTCAATCCCTTGCCTCTGCTGACGCAGTAGGCAGGGGCAATTTCGCGATGCTAAGCCATAGAACTGCGAAGGATGCATTTCTCGTCGTCATTGAGCTTTAGGTAAATCATCGCCTCCTCGAGTGTGGTGTTCATCGACGCCATCACGCGTTGAGTTATCTCTTTCAGTTGCTCGAGCTTGCCCTTGATGATTCCTGTTTTCTCGCCTTCTGCGCGACCGCGCTTTTCGCCGCGTTTCTCGCCGCGTTTTTCACCGCGCATCTCGCCGCGTCTTTCGCCTTCATCAAAGACCTTCTGCATAAAAGTTTCCATCTTTTTGAACTCCGCTTGTTTAATCGTTGAGAATTGATTGGCAACGACTTCGTCTTTCATCTCACTGGCGTTTTTGCACGAGAAGTCATGAGATATCTTACCAACTGGTGAATCATCGTGCAAACTGCCGTTTACGAAATAAATGCGCATGCCGACGCCTGTGTCGCGATTTGCTTCGTCTTTTAAGGCAAATCGATTCACGAGCTTATCGTCGCAGTATTTTCCATCTTTTACGAAGAAAATGACGTAAACTCTTGGCATTATTGACGGCATAACGCGATGATCGGAATACGATTTGTTTTTCTTAAAGTAGCGCGTTTTAATCGATGCACCGTAGAAATCAGCACGCGCCAACAAATTGTCGTGAGAGGCATTTTGAATCTCTATGTTGTAGAAATTGCCCTCGGAATCGTTAGCTAGGACGTCGAAGCGGACGGAATGGCCGTGCACATTGTCGACGCTGCTTTGCGTCTTGACTTTGGTGACGATCAAATCGTCTCGTTCTATGACCGCACGAATGACGTGTTGCGTCGTGAATACATCGCTAAAAAACGCATTCGCCACCGCATCGGAGAAAACCGTCATGTTATCGTATGCTTCTCGCAGTTCCTCTTGCGAAAAACAAGAATAGATGCCTTTTCGGGGAGCCTTTGCCATTGTCGCTACCTCCTCGTAACTTTTTCAGTTGTCAGAACGAAAGAATTGTCGCACGAAAAAAGAGGACGATAACAACGAAAAACAAAAAAAGATGACGACATTTGCAACAACGATGTTGCAAATGCGTCATCTCGCTAACGATGAGAGAAACGATGATGTGCGGATTAGAACCCGAGTCCGAAGTTGAGGGCGAATATCATGCCGTGGACGGGTTTGGAGTGGTCGACGCCAACGTTGCTGTGACGAGTCCCGAATTCATCGGGGGCTTGATCGATGGTATATCGAACGTCGATGCCGATTTCGAGTGCACCAGCCAAAACGCTGACGCCCGCGCCAAATTGACCGCCGAATTGGAGCAAGCGACCGTCTTGATCGACGTCGTCGTTGCCGTCGTTGATGGTGGTGAAGGCAACCGATGCTGCAACGACGCCGTAGACGTCGAGCGAACCGTAATCGAAGACGTGGATTTGGAGACCAGCCGAAACGGGGACGCGGATGTAGTTGAGGTCGCCTTGGATTAAATTCTTCACGCTACCATCTTCATCGCGGTATTTGGCGAAGAGCAAATCCGACATGAATTCGACGGAGACCCAGCGGATGGGGCGATACTTGATGTAGAGACCGATACCGCCGCCCATTTGCGACTCGACTTGATCGACCCCCGCATTGCTAAGCGTCACGGGACCTTGGAGCATGCCCACGCCGCGAAGACCGAACCCCAAACGGGATCCAACTCTTTCGGCAACGGGTTGCGATTCGACTTGCGTCACGACTTGGGTTTGTGCCGGTTGGGCTTCGACGACGACCGTCGCAGGTTGTTCGACGACGACGACGGGGCGAACCTGACGGCGAACGACTGTGCGATGATGGACGACGGTTGGCGCCGTATTATAGTGGCGAACGACGGGGCGAGGACCGTAACTGGGACCATAGCCAGGAGCCGGACCCGGACCGGGGCCATAACCATAGGCGATGTCGGTTTGCATATCGGGCATGAGTTCGACCGATAAGCTCGTATCGACGTCGACGAGATCAGAAAGCGAGATCTCGGCAAAACAGACGCTCGGCAATACACACAAGAACAAACTGAGCAATAATACTTGGAACCGTTTCATCGTTATATCTCCCATTTTAGCGGTTATAAAATCTCAAGAGATGACCTCGTGATGAAGTCTTCTGAAATTGGAATAAATGCATATGACGTGCCAAGAAGAAAAAAGTTTGGTCTGGCTAGCCCACCCGAAAAGGTGCGCGTATGCGCGGCTGTTGCCGCAGGCGACAGGCGGCATAGCGCACCCGCACGCCGTATTGCGCAAGCGCAATAGGCGTGCAAAAAAGCGAGCCGTATTGCGCTTGCGCAATAGGCTCGCCGCAGGGCGTATGCGCGCAACCGCGAAGCGGTGAGCACATAGCCAAGCCCCGAAAAAAGGCCAAAAAAAGACCAAAAAAAAACCAAAAAAAAACCAAAAAAAAACCAAAAAAAGACCAAAAAAAAACCAAAAAGGCTAGAAAAGGCGAATTTCAGTGCGGCGTATGCTTGGAATGGGCGAATTTTGCCACGTCGAATAGTGGCTGCCGCACAGGCGTTGCAGAAAATGCCATTACAAGTCGAGATCTTGGGCTTCTTGTGCGTGTGCCATGATGAATTTGAAGCGCGGTTCGGCGTCGCGCCCCATGAGTTCTGAGACGACGTTTTCGGTTTCGTCTTCTTCGCCCGAGGCGATTTCGACGCGCAGAAGCCGGCGTGTGGCGGGATTGAGCGTCGTTTCGAAGAGCGTGGCGGGCATCATTTCGCCCAAACCTTTGAATCGCGAGATTTGGACGTCTTCGATTTTTTTGTGGTTTTTGCGCAAAACGGCGTCGCGTTCTTTTTCGTCCAAGACCCAGTACGTTTTTTTGCCGATATCGACGCGATAGAGCGGGGGTTGGCCGATGTAGACGCAACCGGCTTCGATGAGCGGGCGCATGTGGCGGTAGAAAAATGTGAGCAGAAGCGTCGAAATGTGGTGGCCGTCGCTGTCGGCATCGGCGAGCAAGATGACTTTGTGGTAGCGCAAGTGGTCGAGCGTGCAATCTTTGCCGAGGGCGCACCCGAGGGCGTTTGCGATGTCGCAGAGCTCGCGGTTTTGGAAAACTTTGTTCGATCCGGCCGTTTCGGCGTTGAGGACTTTGCCGCGCAATGGCAATATGGCTTGAATTCGACGATCGCGGCCTTGTTTTGCAGATCCGCCGGCCGAATCGCCTTCGACAATAAATAATTCGCATTCTTTTGGGTTATGAGACGAACATTCTGCGAGTTTGGCTGGGAGGTTGATGCGTTTGGCGTTTTTTCCGCCTTGGAGCACGTTTTCGGCGGCATCGCGCGAGGCTTGTCGAGCGCGCGCGGCGAGTACGATTTTTTTGGCGATTTCTTGCCCGGCTTTGGCGTGAGTGGCGAAGAAGGTCGAGACTTCGCTTTTAACGGCGTTGACGACCCAGTTTCGGACTTCGACGTTGCCGAGGCGCCCCTTTGTTTGGCCTTGGAACTGCGGGTTTGCGATGAAGAGGCTGATGGCAGAATAGAGCCCCGAACGGACGTCGTCGGGCATGATGGAGACGTTACGCGGGATGAGGTCGTGCGATTCCATGTAGTCGCGAGCGGCGCGGACGATGCCTTCGCGCATGGCGGCCTCGTGTGTGCCGCCGTCGGGCGTGGGGATGGCGTTGGCGAAACTCTGGACTTGCTCGCGGTTGGAATCGGTCCAGCAGAGTGCGACGTCGACGCTGCCTTGCGATTCGTCGCGTTTGAGCGTGCAAATTTCGCTCTGAATCATGTTGACTTGGTTTTGAGCGAGCATGTGCGTGACGAGGTCGCTAAGCCCGCCATCGAAGCGGAAAGTTTCTTTCGTTTGCGCGACGCGGTCGTCGTAGACGATTTCGAGCCCCTTGAGAATGTAGGCTTTGATTTCGAGTCGCTCGCGGATGAGGTCGGAATCGAAGTGGATATCGCCAAAGATTTCGGCATCGGGGCGGAAAAAAATCGTCGTGCCACTGATGCGGCTCGATCCGACGCGTTTGACGCGCGAAAGCGGCTCCCCCTTGCTGTAGCGCTGCTCATAGACGCCACCATCGCGCTCGACGTGGACGCGAAAATCGGAGCTCAGGGCATTGACGACGCTCGAACCGACGCCGTGGAGCCCGCCCGACGTCTTATAATTGTTGTTGTTAAATTTGCCGCCGGCGTGCAACTTCGTGAGAATGACTTGCAGCACGCTTTCTTTGGCCTGCGGGTGGATGTCGACGGGGATGCCGCGGCCGTCGTCGGCAACGGTCAGCGAGCATCCGTCTTCGTGTAGCGTGACGCGAATCGTGCGAGCGTAGCCGTTCATCGCCTCGTCGACGGAGTTGTCGAGGATTTCCCATAACAAGTGGTGAAGCCCAGTTTTCCCCGTCGAACCGATGTACATGCCCGGGCGTAGACGGACCGCCTCGAGGCCTTCGAGTATTTCGATATCTTTTGCAGAATAGCTTTCGCTCATTCGCGCCCTCCGTAGTTTTGCGAAGATGATTCGGATATTTTGCGAATATAATGGTTGAAATTCGTATATCTTAATAGGATACCGTCGATAATTCGCCGCAGCTGGCGATAAGCCGTCGCCAGCGAATCGTTTTCGCGGAATTTACAAACACAATCGCTTCGATGGCAATAGTTTTATTTTGGCGCATCGCGATATCGTCGTACGATGTTCGCGCCCTATCGCCGCAGGGGCGATACGGTCGCGGCTTCGCCTATTTCGCTCACGCTCAATACGGCTACGCTCGGCGCTAACTCGCCCCCTGGGCTCATTACGCGCCGCCACCGCGGCTATGTACTCACTGGCGTTGCGTGCATACGCCGCGGTTTTTTTGATGGCAAGCGCGAGGCGTATCGACAACTCGTGCGAAATCGTTGACAGATCGCGGCAATACATAGTAGTAATTGAAGCGGTTTTTTGTGGTTTCATAGGAGATGAAATGTCAGCACTACCCATGTTAGCACAAGCCACCGAAGTTGCATCGGAACCGAATTGGGTTTTGATAGGGAGCATCGTTGGTGCGTTTGTCATTTTAGCCATCGTCTTAATGTTTGCGTCGAAGAAGCGGCTTGGAGCCGATAAAACGCCCGACAAGGCGATTGAAGACGCGAGTGGTTCGAAAGACGCAGGCGCGAAAGCGCTCGAAGATAAAGAGCAGTTGTCTTTAGCCGAAATCAAAGTCGCCAAACGCGAAGCCGTTTCGGCCGATAAATCGAAAGAAGAATTGCGCGAATTGAGAAAAGAACGTCGCGCAGCTTCGCAGACCGACAAGGCGATCCACGAGCGCGAAGAGGCCGAAGAAAAAGCGAAGGAAACGGCAGAATCTTCGACCGAAGAAAAAGACGACGACAAAAAAGTCGAAGAAAAAAGCGAAACAGAAGAAAAAGTACAAGAAGAAGCCGTTGCGAGCGAATCGGATGCAAAAGCCGACGAAGCGACAGATAAAGGCGAAGAAAAGGCCGAAGAGAAGAAATCGGACGATCCACTCGGCGATCTTTTTGGTCAATCGTCGTCGGATACGGGCGACGTGTTTGCATCGCTGTTTGGGTCGAAAAACAGCTCGCTCGACATATTTGGCAGCTCGGATTTCGACGTGGATGACGCCCCCAAGGCATCGAATGCGACGGTATTCCCGACGCTTGGTTCGGCTCTGATTCCGCTCGAAGACTTGAAAAAGAGCGCCGAGAATAGCGACTCGAACCCACTCGACGAATTGACGAAACGGCTGAACGAAAAGGCTGAAAAAAAAACTCTGAGCTAAGCGAAGACGAATCTGGCGCGCCCGAAGTCGCAAAACCCGCTTGTTCTGCCGCTTTGGACGATGCCCAATCTCAAAACGACGCCGAAAAGAAATCCGACACCGACAAGGCGGACGCAAAAGCCGACGTCGAAAAAGCCGTCGAGACCAAATCGGACGATAAAAAAGCCGTCGAAGCAAAGTCGGACGATAAAAAATCGGACGATAAAAAATCGGACGATAAAAAAGCCGTCGAAGCAAAGTCGGACGATAAAAAATCGGACGATGGCAAGGCGGACGATAAAAAATTGCAGCGTTCTCTCAACGATGGGTTGAAGACGACGCGATCGCAAGGGTTCTTGGCTCAGATAGGCAAGATTTTCAAGGGCCAGATGAAGAGCAACGTCGTCGACGAGCTCGAAGAAATCCTATTTACGGCCGACATCGGCGTTCAGACGAGTGAATTGTTGCTAGAGCGCGTGACAGAGCATTTGCGCGACAAGGGCGATGGCAAAGAAGCGATGGCATTGCTCAAAGACGAAGTGCACAAGATATTGTCGCGATGCGAAAAGAAACTCGAGATCGGCAGCGAGAAGCCGCATGTCATCTTGACGATAGGCGTGAATGGAGCTGGGAAGACGACGACGCTCGGGAAACTGGCGGCGCAGTTAACGGCCGAGGGCAAGAAAGTATTGCTCATCGCGGGCGATACGTTCCGCGCAGCGGCTGTCGAACAGCTCGACGAATGGGCAACGCGTTGCGGTTGTGGTATCTATAAGAATAAGCAAGGTGCCGATCCTTCGGGAACGATATTCGACGGGATTAAATATGCGACGGAGAATGGCTACGACATTGCATTAGCCGATACGGCAGGTCGTTTGCACAACAAAAAAGACTTGGTCGAAGAGCTCAAGAAGATATATCGGGTATCGGGCAAAGCGATGGAAGGTGCGCCGCACCAAGTGATTCTCGTACTCGATGCGACGAATGGGCAGAATGCGCTCATCCAAGCTCGCGATTTTGGCGAAGCGATACCGTTCACGGGGATCATTTTGACGAAGCTCGATGGGACGGCCAAAGGAGGCGTGATATTGGGCATTTGCGAGGAGTTCAAGAAGCCGATTCACTACATAGGCATAGGCGAAATGATCGACGATTTGCGAGCATTCCAAGCCGATGAGTTTGTAGAAGCCCTATTCAACGACGAAAACGTCTCATCTCATTCATAATATTTTTATCGTGTTGCACAAATAAGCGAAAGTGTGGTAAAGAGGTGACCGACCCTGCAAAGGTTGCAGTGGAAGTCTGCCACCCACTTTCGTGAATGCGCAGAGTGCAGCTGTTAGTAACCTGGACCATGGAATCCATGGTACGATGAGGAGCTTTTTGATGCGCCGTGTCCTCAGTGTAGTGATATTGTCATTGGTAATGATGATGATGCCCTGTCTGGCAATGAGCCAGGAATCGGACTCATCTGCGTCGGTGGAGACCGATAGCGTGAGCGAGGGGAGTGCTAGCGACGGCAGTGCCGTGCCGAGTAGCCGTATCGTCGTCAGAGATCAAAAGAAGAAGCGCGAATTTAACGACAAGATCGTCGTCATTCAGCGCAAGCCCTTTATGCGTCGCGGTCGCTTTGAGATGGCTCCGATGTTCTACGGCGGCATAAACGACAGCCTCTTGTTCCAGGTAGGCGTCGGCGGTCAGATGAATTATCACATCTTAGAATGGCTCTATGTGGGGGTGTATGGTGGTTGGCAAGATTGGCGAGCCGCCGATCGCCAGACGAATGGGCTTTCAGATGCGTATAACGACATCGTCGACGCGACCGATGCGATTCCGACGACATCGATAGTCGATGGTTACGTGGGTGGCGTCGTAGGTTTCGTTCCCATTTATGGTAAGTTCTCGATTTTTAATTCGTCGGTCATTCACTGGGACTTCTCGCTAGGGCTCGGTGGTGGTGCGGTCTATACGCGAGCCAATGGTTTTGTGGGTGCAGGTCTCATCTCCGTCGACCATCGCTGGTATCTCTTGAAATGGCTTAGTCTCAATATCGGCCTCAAAGGATGGATTTACTACGAGGATATCGGAAATCGCAAGGGCGTGTTTACGCACTGGCAAGCCGGTATTGGCATCGGATTCTGGTTGCCGCCTTCGTGGAACTACAAGTCCGAATGGTAAGTCGAAATCAATGGTTGGTTTTTGTGTCTTTGGTGTTTGAACGAACGGCCTGTCTAGCTCGACTTGACGGTCAAAGATAAAGGATGGGACTACGCATGAAGCGATGGATTAGCCTTCTGGCGTTGATCATATTGTTTGGATTCGGTTTACCTCAAACCTCATTTGCAGGGAACGAAGAAGAGGGCATGTCTAGCCTCGAAAAAGGCGACCCCATTCGACACCTGATGCTCTTGAGATCGGGGCGATTTGAGATTCAGCCGATGGCGCAATTCGGCATCAATGAATCGTTTTATCAATCGATCGGATTTGGTGTTAACCTCTCGTATTACTTTACGAACTACTTGGGTTTGGGGGTTTCGTTCCTCTATAACCCGATCTTCATCGATTCCGATGAAGTCGAAGCCGTAAAGAAAGACGAATACGATCAAAGTGTCCGCGAATCGTTGGCGATTTCTCGCCCGACGATGAACTTCGACGTCGGCTTGTACTACGCACCGCTGACGGGTAAGTTCAACTTGTTCTCGTGGATTTTGAACTACGACTTCCACATCTACGCCGGTTTCGGTGCCATCATGATGGGATCGGCATGTGCTGCAGGTGGTGCCATCTGCAACGAAGCGAAGAACACTGGGCTCGAAGGTCCGAAATTCGCCGGCGTCATCGGGTTGGGCGTTCGCCTCTTCTTCAACAACTTCATCGCACTCAACCTCGAATTCAAAGATTACATGACGAAATACGCCGATTTCTCGCGCAATCCCGCCGACGACCGCTCGCGCTTCAAGAACTTCTTGACGGGTACGATTGGCATCAGCATCTTCTTGCCTGTCTCGGTTTACATGTCGCGTTAATCTGGCGCACCATCTCTTTCAAAGGGCGATTTTATCGCCCTTTTTTTTGTACCAAAACTGCCCCCATCCCGCTCGAGGCTACGTCCCTATGAAGTCCATCTTTTGCCCACTCTGCCCTACTCTAGCCGCCTTATCGATCGCATTTTGCGCCATGAGTTGCTCGAATGCATCGACGCAAAGCCCGCATCACGCCACCGACGAAGTGCCGAAGCGCGATTTGAATATTGCCCAAAAGCAAAAGCAAATTGTCGATAATCATGCGAAAATCGGCGCGAAAGCCGAAAGTTCTTCGGATTCCAAGCCAGGCACGGGTTTGAAATCGGAGAGCCGCGCACCGGGCGATGATACGTTAGAGGCACAAGAGGCGAAGTCGCAAAAAGCGAGTCGTTCGATAGAAGTGTCGATAGAAGGAGAACGGCTTGTAGAGAGGACTTTGATTGCCTCGTCGATTCAATATGCGCCGATTTCGGGCGATAAGGTTCTGTTTGCCGCCGACGACGACAAGGGGAACGCGTGTATTTATCTGGTCGAGGGCGGCGTATTTCGCGAAGTTCGAGTCGTGGCAAATGCCCAGATATCGTGCATCGACGTGGGCGCGACGCGGTTTCGAGTAGCGACGATAGAGCGGAAATCGTCGGGGCAATCGGTCATCGTCGTCGATAGCTTTGGACTCGATGGATCGGCGGTCCCGGATGGGACTTGGACGGTTAAAACGCGCGGATTTGTGCCAGATCCGGGGAGTCGATGTGCATTTTTTGGTGCTTCACCGCGGAAATTGTATGCGACGGGTTCGCGACCGCGCGGCGATAGAGGGCTAGAGCGCGGTTTATTCGTCGTCGAATCGAACCAATTATCGCGCGTCGCCGGTAGCGATGAACACGTGCCTCTCATCGTGGGCACGCTCCCCGACGACGACGGATCGATTATCGTGCGACGCGTGGCACGAATCGGAGATAAGCCGCATTGGCCATATTTTTTGTATCAAATCGAACGGACTTTGGGGAGCGATAAGGCGGGCTATGTGGCAAACCGACAAATGGTAGCTGATTTCATCGTCTTCGATCGGAAACGCCGAGGGGCTGTATCGTTTAATCCGTCGAATTGCTGCTACGACAATGTCGCATTTGGCGATGTGGGAACGGCGAGCGAAGCGGGCGATGCGCGGGCGCAGTGCGATGCGTTGAACGCGGAGAAGTGCGATCATCGAGCATTAGATTACGACATCGTCGACGCATCGCCGATATGTGGCCAAGAGGCAGATGGCTGTTTTTTGTATCGTCGAGCCGCGGGCGACGAACTCCACATTGCAAAGGGATCGGGCTATGAGGTGTATACGATGCCTAGGGGCTTGCGCATCGTGCCGATCGCCAATGGCGATAATTGGCTGAGTTTGCGATTGGGAACGGAGCAGAGCGATAGAGGCGAGCTATATTGGGGAAAAACGTTGCCGTATTTGCAGAGCAAATAGGCAACGCGCCGGGCGTATTTGCCGCAGGCAAATAGCCGGCGAAAGTGTGGCGTATTTGCCGCAGGCAAATAGCCACACAAAAAGGGGGCGTATTTGCCGCAGGCAAATAGCCCCCTAAAAGGCGTTGTCGTATTTGCAGAGCAAATAGGCAACGCGCCCTACATCAATCGTCGTCAACATCGGAGGCGTCGGCGCCGTCGGCAGAGATGCCGTATTTTTTCATGAGCTTTCTGAAGTATTTTCGGTCGATTTCGGATTCTCTCGAAGCTTGTGATATATTATAGCCGTTTCTTTCGAGTAAAGTTCGGATATATTCGCCTTCGAACGAAGCGAGCCATTCTTCTTTTGCCTCTTTAAAAGACATGTTGGAGAAGTCTTGTGCGGCGGGAGCGACGGCTGCGGCTGCGGGAGCGGGCTGTGCGGCGGGTGCGATGGCGGTAGGCGCGGGCTGTGCGGCGGCGATGGCTTGTGCGGCTTTGTCGTTGGCGGCGGAATCGAGGCATTTGGCGATGTGTTCGGGTAGGTCGCCGAGTTCGATGCAATCGCCATCGGCGAGTGAGCAGGCGCGTTCGACGACGTTGAGGAGCTCGCGGACGTTGCCGGGCCATGTGTAGAGCGTCATGGCTTGCAAGGCTTCGCGCGAGATGGAGCGGAGCTTGAGGTTGGCGTTGGCGTCGCGGTTGAAGGATGAATTTTTGAGGAAGTGTTTGACGAGGAGAGGGAGGTCGTCGATGCGGTCGCGCAGGGGCGGCAGGAAGAGGCGCACGACGGAGAGGCGGTAGAAGAGGTCTTCGCGGAAGCGGTTGTTTCGGACTTCGTCTTCGAGTTTTCGGTTGGTGGCGGCGATGACGCGGACGTCGACGGGTATGGGTTTTGGGGCGCCGACGCGGCGGACTTCGCGCTGTTCGAGGACGCGCAGGAGTTTTGGCTGCAACTCGAGGCTGAGCTCGCCCAATTCGTCGAGGAAGATGGTGCCGCCTTGAGCGAGTTCGAATAGGCCTTGTCGCGACATGATGGCGCCGGTGAACGAGCCTTTTTCGTGGCCGAAGAGTTCGGATTCGATGAGGGATTCGGGGACGGCGCCGCAGTCAAAGACGACGAATGGCTTTTTGGCGCGCATGCTCATCTTGTGTAGCGTGTGTGCGATGACTTCTTTGCCCGTGCCCGTTTCGCCTTCGATGACGACGGTGGCGTTGGTGGGCGCAATTTTTTCGAGAATCCCGTAGATTTCTCGCATTTTGACGTTTCCGCCGATGATATCGCCGAATTTTTCTTCGTTAGATGGGACGACGGCGACTTCTTCGTCGAGGGGTTGGAAGATGAATTCGGCTTGCCCGAAGCGGAGTGAACAGCCTTCGGTGAGGTAGGCTTCTTTGATGCGGACTTGGTTGACCCATGTGCCGTTGGTCGATTCGAGATCGCGGATGATGTAGGTGTCGTCTTCTTGGATGATTTCTGCGTGGTAACGGCTGACGGTGTCGTCTTTGATGACGAGGTTGTTGTCGTCGAGAGATCCGATGGTGATGACGCCGTGTTCGAAGACCCATTCGCGACGGTTTGCGATTTGTTGCGTCACGATGCGGCATTTGCGCAGGTGTAACGTCGTCGGTTTGCCATCGAGATAAGATAGTTTTGTCGGAGATAAAAAATCTTGAAACGACTTTGTAGCCATACTCTACACAACCTTTAATCGGAGCATTGGAGCGGCGCATAGGCGCACGGCGAGCCCCTTTGAGCTAACGCGAAATCCGTGCGCATTATCTAACAGAACGGGGCGGAGGTCAAGGGCGACGGGGCGAGCGCTCTGCAGTAAAAGTCGATGGTGGTGGCGTTTTTTGCTTGACAAAACCGAATATTGCCATTAAAAGCGCGTTCGTTCGATGGACTTGTTCGTCGAAATCGTTTGGGGCGTTAACTCAGCGGTAGAGTGCCATCTTCACACGGTGGAAGTCACTGGTTCAAACCCAGTACGCCCCATATTCATTAAACAGCCCTTTTTGGGCTGTTTTTTTTTGCCCAAAGACAGGCGATTTTTTGCGTTCTCGCCCGATTGCGAGAGCGAATTTGGAGAAAAGATGAAACGCGCATTGACGATTGAAGATTTGTTCAAGATCCGACGCCCGAGTGAATTTGCCTTGAGCCCCGACGGGAAGACGGCTTTGGTGGTGGCAAAAGACTACGATTTGCCGAGCAACGCATCGTCGCGCGTATTGATGCGGTTCGACCTCGAGGCGAAGGCGCATGTCGATGGCGCGATGGGGAATGTGGCAGCCGATGCGCACGACTTGGCGTTTTCGGGCGATGGGAAATCGCTATTCTATGTGCACGACGACCAACTTTGGCGAGCCAATGCCGATGGAACGCAAGCGCGTCAGATAACGATGGGCGTGGGCGGCGTATCGCATCCGGTTTCGACATTCGATGGATCGCGCGTCATCTTTACGCGCCAAGTTTACATGGTCGAAGCGGCACAAGCCGAATATAGCACGACGAAAAAGCATCCGTCGTTGGCAAAGATATATGGGCTCCAGCACCCAAAAGCACGAGCTCGCGTTGCCGATAGCCTGATGTATCGCCATTGGGATTCGTGGACTGAAAACCGCCGAAATCACTTGTTTATCGTCGATGTCGAGTCGCTTGCAATGACCGACATCACGCCCGAAGATGCCGATGTTCCGCCGATAGCCCTCGATTCTGGGTGCGATTACGACATATCGCCCGATGGAAAACACGTCGTCTATGTGAAAAATCCCGATGCGATGATCGCGCGATCGACGAATAACTCGATATATTTAGGCGATCTCGATGGGTTGACGCTCGGCCATGTACGCCGGATTTCGACGACCGACGGATGCGATACGGCGCCGAAATTCTTGACGAATCGCCGGATTGCGTATCTCTCGATGGCGACACCAGGCTACGAAGCCGATGCCGTGCGGCTCAAAGTCTTCGATATGGAATCGCAAGAGACGCGGATTTTCGGCGAAGATTTCGAGCGATCGTTTTCGGAATACGTCCAAGTCGAAGACGATGTTTTGCTCTTTGGTGCGCAAGATTTTGCACATTCGAGCTTGTACAAGCTCGATTTGCGCAGTGGTGCCATCGAGCAATTGACGCAGGGCAGAACTTATACGCATTTTACATCGACATGGGGCATGGGGCGCGTCGTCGCACTCGTCGAATCGCTCGAATGCCCCGCCGAGTTCGTCGAGTTATCGAATTTTATTCAGTTTTCACCCCAATACGACGTATATCGTGAGTCTTTATCGCAAGAAAAACTCATATACCTCACTCAATTTGGTCGCGATGCGATCGACGATGTCGAGATGAATCGAGGTCAAAAAACGGTCTTTCGCTATAAAGATATCGACATCGAAGGATATGTGGTTTTGCCGCCTGGGTTCGATGAATCGAAAAAGTATCCGCTCATTTTGCTCATTCACGGTGGCCCGCAAGGGGCATTTTTGGATTCGTTCCACTATCGTTGGAACGTCGAATTATTTGCATCGCGCGGCGCAGTCGTCGCCTTTTGCAATCCCCATGGGTCGACGGGCTATGGTCACGATTTGACGCGAGCGATTAGCAAACATTGGTCGGACGACTGCCCAGCGGCGATTATGGGTTTCGTCGATCACGTATTGGCGCAATATCGTCAGATCGACGCCGACCGGATGACGGCGGCGGGTGCCTCGTTTGGCGGCTTCATGATCAACTGGCTCATGGGTCACACCGATAGGTTTAAGGCATTGGTGAGCCACGATGGTATATTCAATACGCAGATGTCGGGCTATATTACCGATGAGCTCTGGTTTTGCGATTACGAATTTGGAGGCACGCCCTACGAAGCGCCCGAGGCTTATGAACGGCATTCGCCGCATCGATTCGTCGAGAATTTCAAGACGCCGACGCTCGTCGTTCAGGGAGAGCAAGACTTCCGATGCTTTATTTCGGAGGGCGTAGGGCTGTTTACGGCGTTGCAATACAAAGGCGTCGAAAGTCGGTTGCTCTATTTCCCGAACGAGGGACACTGGGTGCTCGATCCGGCGGATTCGTTTGTCTGGTATAGCGAGGTGCTAGACTGGCTCATGAATCACGTGAAAAGCGAGGTTTAGAGCCATCCGTAGTTCATGGCGATGAGTAGCCCAACCATGAGCATGAAGCAGATAAATGCGATCGATACGCAGGCAATGAGCCAAAAGACCGAAACCGTGCGGCGTTCTTTGACGCCGACTGGGGCGATGAGTCCGTTATTGCGCACGATGAGATATTCGAGTTCGTTGAGATCTCGGATCATATCGTCGGCGCAGGCGTATCGATCGCGCGGGTGTTTGGCTAGGGCTTTTCGCATGATGAGCGCCAGTTGCGTGCCGTCGTATTCTTTGGGAATGTAGATGGGGTTTTCGTTGCTCAAGAATTTCGTCACTTGCGTAATCGAGCCTTTGAGGACGCGAACGCCCGTGACCATTTCGCAAAAGATGAGCCCAATGGCGAAGATATCGCTCTGACAGCTGTGTTCGCCAAAGAGAATCGATTCTGGCGCTAGGTAATGCGGCGTTCCCATCACATGACCGGATCGCGTAATATTCATATTCGACGTATTTTTAGACTTGGCAATTCCAAAATCGAGCACTTTGACGAAATCGCATTCGCCAATCACTCTACGAATGAGAATATTCGACGGTTTAATATCGCGATGAATGATGCCGCGTTGATGGGCTTCGTTGACGCTCTTGAGGACTTGTCGAATGATATTAATCGCTCGCAGGGGCGACATTTTCTTTTCGCTCATGAGGATTTGATAGAGCGAATCGCCCTCGATATGTTCCATGACGATATACATGTGATCGTCGTCCATGCCGGCATCGATGAGCTGGATCGTATTGGGATGGACGAGGTTTTTGATGATCTGCATTTCGAGCAAAAATCGCTGTACGACGCTCGGATCGCTTTGCGATCGGAGTCGTTTGAGCGCAACGATGCGATCGACGCCGATTTGGCGGGCGCGGTAGACGATCCCATAGCCACCTCGAGCAATTTCCGAAAGGATTTCATATCGCCCGCCGATGACACATCCCACGGCGAGTTCGGATGAATATGAGCCGTAGTAGTTTTCTTCGTCGTGCATCGGCGTCGAGGTAGCCGAATCGACGTCGTGAGCGATTTCTATCATGGCCGTATCTTCGAGCGATAAATCGTCGTCGTTGAATCGTTCTAGCGATTCGATTTGGGCGCAGGATGGCTCGGTTTGGGCGATAGATGGATTGGCTTGGGCGATGGATAGCTCGGTTTGGGCGTGGGATGGATTGGTTTGGATGCGAGATGGCTCGGTTTGGGGGCTGTTTTGCCGTTTTGGCACGGGATGACATGGAATCTGATCGATCGACTCGATGATAATCGTCGGCTCGGGGAATTTGTGGGGTTCAGCCGTAGGCGGAAGCGCTTGATCGCCGACGGCGCGCTCGTCTTCAGTTTCGGGCGATGAAATCATTTCGCGCGTGAGAGAAACGCGCCCGGCGAATTCGAGCGGATGCGTTTCTTCTTGGATTTGCTGGGTTTGCTTTTGAATTCGCTTGAAACGACTCGAGGCAAAGGGCTTTCGCCCGGCGTTGCGAATCAATTCGAGCTTCGAATATGACCGAGTGACGACATCGACATTTGTTCGAGAAACACATACCATAAGACACCTCCATTGTTGTCGCGCAATGCGCATATTGGTCCGTACTTTTATAAGCAGGCAATTTTCTGAAAAATGTTCAGAATATCTGTCTCATGGTGATTTTTTTTGCGACGACTCGGATATGCCCATCAATTGCCGTGTAGAGTCTCATCATTGTTCAGAATTTCTGTCTTATGGCGTTTTTTGCGACGACTCGGATATGCCCATCAATTGCCATATTAGACTTAAAATTGTTCAGAATTGTTGTCTCATGGTGATTTTTTTTGCGACGACTCGGATATGCCTATAAATTGCATGATAGATGGGGTTTGCTCCGTCTTTATCGATTCATCCTGCCCTAGCCGCGCTAGGTGGCAGACTCACGACATCGGCAAGTAACATTGAATCACCATATCATCGACATCATTTGTGCGACAGTCGCCACGACGGCGACTTTTTTCAGTTTTTCGGCTTGCGCCAATGAACCCTCGGCCGACGATCACTCGGGATCGCAAACGCAAATCGACGAAGACGTGCACGCGAAATGTGCCAAAGACTTATCGTCGCATCTGGAGTGCTTCAAAGAAAAGCTCTCGATGGCGCTGACTTGCGAGTGCAGCCGATTTGAAGGCGATTCAGACGCCCAACGCGATCGATACGAAGACGATATCGAACAATTCATCAATGCACTCGGAATCGCCGTCGATGCCGCGACCGATGGTCAGCGTAGCGCGACGATAAAGTGCGCCGACGGCGATTGCGCACAGCTCATCGAATCGCTCGATCGATACGCGCCAGACACCGAAACGGCACTTCGATTTGGCATCGATAGCATGAAACAGATCCGCGATAACCAAGCCGTGACGCGCGAAGACCTACTCGTGGAAGAACTCGATGCTTTTTTCAATTCCGATGCCCTCTCCGCTCAAGAAAAACTCGCCATTTATATCGAGCTCTTGCCCGAATTGATTGCGCACGCCAGTATGTCGGACGCGACGATAACGGCTCGCAATCTCTACGCCTCGTATCAATCGCTGCGGCGTGCGCCAAATGCCCAATCCCTGCGCATCGTCTGTCGACAAACCGACGAAGAAAAGATCATCGATATCGCTTTCGATTTCGACGTCTTAAAAAATGAAACTGCTGCGTACGATAGCCACGTCGAATTGTATTGCCCAGAGCCAGAACCACTCCCAATAGCCACCGTCTCTACACCTGCCCCAGATATGCCTATTGGAAATGGAGCATCCAATGTCGCTAGCTCTACGCCTGCCACGGCCATCGCAATAAACGAGATCCCTGCCGAAAGCGATTCATCTACTACCGCCACGGCTATCGCTATTCACGAGATCCCTGCCGAAAGCGATTCATCTACTACCGCCACGGCTATTGCTATTCACGAGATCCCTACCGAAAGCGATTCATCTACTACCGCCACGGCTATCGCTATTCACGAGATCCCTGCCGAAAGCGATTCATCTACTACAGCCACGGCTATCGCTATTCAC
>SFMP01000040.1 GCA_004554395.1 Myxococcales bacterium
GGAAACCGCGATAAATTGGGCGGAAACGACGATGAATTGAGCGGAAACCGCGATAAATTGGGCGGAAACGACGATGAATTGAGCGGAAACCGCGATAAATCTGGCGAAAACCGCGATGAATTGTGGGCCAATGAAGACAAATGGGGGGGCGACGAAACGGACGATGCAGGTCAAGATGATGATTTGTATGCGTTGACCGACCCAAATATCGACATCGAAAGCGAATTGCGCATGATCGACGATTATCGGGCGTGGCAGGCGCAAAAGCGGCACAAGGCGGCGGTAGCTGGCGGGCGCGCAATGCGAGCTGGGCGCGATGCGTCGATGGGCGATTTAGCGGCGATAGATGTGGCGGGGCGAGGACGGGGTGATGTTGCAAAAGATTTGCAGAATCAGTCGATTTGTTGTTCAAAATTCGCTTGCACTAATCTGCAAGCAAATAAAATAATCGCTCGATGTGTATTTGCGCATACGATTCAATGCAATAAGATGATTGCGGATTCGGTGACGCGCGTGTCGAAATCGCAGTGGGAACAGCGGAAACAGGGATATATTGCCGTTGGCGATGCGTGGGATGGGGTTCAGAGCGGCAACGTGATGGCGAACCAAATCGACGCCGAAACGATACAAGCCGACGACGTCGTGGCGCGGCGCGTTTACTGCGTTTGCCTCGACTGCCCGACGACAAATAGCGACTCAACCGTGTAGATTGCCCGGTCTTTGACGTGGGTTTAGCGCATTGTTTAGCTCAGATTCTCAGGGTTTTAGCTCAGATTTGAGCCGATAATGGCTCGGGTTTGGGCGCGTTTGGGCTAATCTTTGAGTTGGTCTTTGAGGATAGTTTCGACTTGGTCGCGGATCGATTCGACGGAACCACGCAGTGTGCAGGCGGCGGCATTTTTGTGGCCGCCACCGCCAAACGATGCGGCGATGAGCGAAACATCGATGTGGCCGCGCGAACGGAAGCTGAGGCGATAGAGGTCGTCTTCGAGCTGTGTTAGGAATATGCTGACTTCGACGCCGTGGATGCTCCGCGCATAGTTGATGAAACCGTCGGTCATGGCGCCCGAGCAGTGGCATTTTCGGAGCATCGATCGGTTGGCGTGGAGTGCGGCGAGTTTGCCGTTTTTGGAGATCCAGAGCGTTTGGAGGACATAGCCGAGGAGGCGGAGTTTTTCGGCGGGATTGTCTTCGTAGATATGGGAGCAGATATCCCAGACGTCAATGCCTTGGGCGACGAGGATACTGCTGATGCGGAGGCAGTCGGCGCTCGTCGACGTATAGCGGAATGAGCCCGTATCGGTGATAATCGACGTATAGAGAGCGGCGGCGATATCGATGGTGAGTTCGACGCCGAGTCGGCACATGATGTGATAGATGATTTCGCCGACTGCCGAGGCTTTGGAATCGTGGACGTTGACGACGCATTTGTCGTAGCTCACGGCGTGATGATCGACGTAGGCATAGGGGCAATGGAGCTTGTCGAAGGGGAATTTTCGGCCCAAGAGCCCTGGATCGGCGCAATCGAGGACGACACACAAATCGATGTCTTTGGCGCAATCGGAGATATCGTGCACGACGCATTCGGCGCCATTGAGGAATGAAAACTGACACGGGATTTCGTCGACGTTAAACGCGACGACGTCTTTGCCCATGCTGCGCAAAATGTGCATGAAAGCAATCGCCGAGCCGGCGGCATCGCCATCGGGACGACAATGCATCGTCACGAGGATTTTTTGGCTCTTTTCGATCCATTCGACGAATTCGTCGATTTTGGCCGAGATATGGGGCAATCGTTCAAAAGTTTCCATGGCTCAAACACGTTCTCCATTCCAATTTGATCATCGATCGACAGAATTATCGGTCGTCGTCCGATCCCATTTGTCCTTCGGCGCGGAGTCGTGCAAGGAGTTGCGACATTTCGGCGCCTTTTTCGTAGGCATCGTCGTAGTAGAAATTGATATTTGGGACGCGCCGAAGTTCCAAACGGTCGCCGATGAGTGATCGCAGATAGGGACGAACTTTTTCGAGTCCTATAGCGACTTCGTTTCGATCGACGTCTTTTGGGCAAAGATAGCGCACCGAAGCGATCGATAAATCGGCCGATACGCGAACATCGGTCAACGTGACGTCGAAGACGCGCGGATCTTTGACGTCTTCGATGAGCGCCATCGAGAGCATGCGCATGATTTCGTGAGCAACTTTTTCTTGTCGATGTTTTGACATATTTGACCTCACCCCCTAGCCCTTGACCTCGGGGGAAACCTCGCCCGCAAAGCGGGCGGGATTGCTACTTGAGAAGTTTTTTGACAGCTTCGACGGCGGCTTTGGGCGTGATGCCGAATTTCTCGTACAAGAGTTCGGCGGGTGCGCTAGCGCCGTAGGTCGACATGCCGATGAAAGTACCGTTATCGCCGATGAGTTTTTCCCAGCTCATTTCGACGGCAGCTTCGATGGCGACGCGATTCTTGACCGAAGCGGGCAAGACCGACTCGCGGTATTCGGCGCTTTGCTCGAAGAAGAGTCGATGCGCGGGAACGCTGACGACGCGCCCGCGTTTGCCTTCGGCTTTGAGCATTTCGTAGGCGTCGAGAGCGACGTCGACTTCCGATCCCGAAGCCAAGAGGATGTATTCGGGGTTTTCGTCGCTCACCAAGACATAGGCGCCTTTAGCGAGGTTCGAAGCCGAGCCGTAGACCGAGCGGTCGAGCGTGCGACAATTTTGACGCGAAAGCGCCAAACCGACGGGGCGTTTCGAGGCGATGGCAAATTTGAATGCTTCGAGCGTTTCGTTTGCATCGTTGGGACGAATGAAGACGAAATCGGGAATCGCGCGTAGCGATGCGAAATGCTCGATCGGTTGGTGCGTGGGGCCGTCTTCGCCGACGCCAATCGAATCGTGCGTCCAAATCCAAAGCGCATGGGCACCTTCGAGGGCACCCAGGCGAATGCAATGGCGCATGTAATCGCTAAAGACGAGGAATGTGGCACCGTAGGGAATGAAACCGCCATAGAGCGCCATGGCGTTGACGATCGAAGCCATGGCATGTTCGCGAATGCCAAAGAACATATTGCGCCCTGCGCGATCGGCCTTCGAATAATCGCCCGAACCTTTGACATACGTCTTATTCGATTCGTGCAAGTCGGCGCTACCGCCCATGAGTTCGGGGAGTTTGGCATGGAGTGCGCTGAGGACTTTTCCGCCCGCGGCGCGCGTTGCCATGGCTTTCCCGGGTTCAAATGCATCGAGAGCATCCCAGCCCTCGGGCAATTCGCCGCGCATGCGGCGTTCAAATTCCTGGGCCAATTCGGGATATTCGGCGCGATACGCCTCGAAGCCCCGTTTCCACGCATCATAAGCGGCATCGTGTTTTGCCACGCGCTCGCTGCGACTCTTCGCTACGCGTTCGGGAACGAAGAATTGGGCATCTTCGGGCCAGCCGTAGGCGGCTTTGGTGAGTCGAATTTCTTCGGCGCCAAGCGGCGAACCGTGGACTTTCGACGTATCTTGCATGTGCGGGCTACCGAAGCCAATGTGATTTCGGACGCTGATGAGCGTCGGTTTTTCGTGCTGCGATTTCGCCAGCGTAATAGCCGCATCGATAGCTTCCAAATCGGTGCCATCTTCGACGCGCAAAACGTTCCATTGATGCGCTTCAAAGCGAGCACAAACGTCTTCTGTAAAGCTGACATCGGTCGTGCCGTCGATCGTAATGTGGTTGTTATCGTAGAGCACGATGAGCTTGCTCAATCCCAAATGCCCAGCAATCGACGCCGCTTCGGCGCTAATGCCTTCCATGAGGCAACCATCGCCACAAATCGCATACGTATAGTGATCGACGACGTCGTGACCGGGGCGGTTATAACGCGCCGCGAGGTGCGATTCGGCAATCGCAAATCCAACGGCATTGGCAATGCCTTGCCCGAGTGGGCCCGTCGTCGTATCGATTCCCGGCGTGACGTGGTTTTCGGGGTGACCCGGCGTAATGCTTCCCATCTGGCGGAATTGTTTCAAATCGTCGAGACTGACCGGATATCCATTCAAATGGAGCAATCCATACAAAAGCGTCGAAGCATGACCATTCGATAAAACGAATCTGTCGCGATTCGACCAACCGACGTGATTCGGCGCCAATTTCATGTGACGGCTCCAGAGCACGTGCGCCATCGCTGCACATCCCATCGGTGCGCCTGGGTGACCCGAATTCGCCGCCTGAACCATATCCATCGCCAGCGTCCGTATCGTGGCTATGTTCAATTCATCGATGTCCATCTGCGCCAATTTCGATTCCCATTCTCGTTCTTGCGTCATGCTTTTTACTCCTTAAAAATATCGAACAGCCGTACCCAACCCAGGCACGGCACGTACGGCTCATTTATAACACCTAAAGCCTTTATTCAAACAACCCCGCCATATTTCTCACATCTGCCACAGGCAGATGTCCATCCCCCTTGCCAAATCAATCACGCCCGCGCCGCGGGCGTCTTTCCCCCTTACCAAATATCTCACATCTGCCACAGGCAGATGTCCATCCCCCTTGCCAAATCAATCACGCCCGCGCCGCGGGCGTCTTTCCCCCTTGCCAAATATCTCAC
>SFMP01000041.1 GCA_004554395.1 Myxococcales bacterium
GGCAGGGAGGGGAGAATTGGGTGAAGTAGGAGAATTTGGCGGCGTTGTGTTGAGATTGATGGGGAGGCGGGGATTTGGAGGATGAGAGAGGCAGGGAGGGGGAAATTGGGTGAAGTAGGAGAATTTGGCGGCGTTGTGTTGAGATTGATGGGGAGGTGGGGAATTTGGAGGATGAGAGAGGCAGGGAGGGGAGAATTGGGTGAAGTAGGAGAATTTGGCGGCGTTGTGTTGAGATTGATGGGGAGGCGGGGATTTGGAGGATGAGAGAGGCGATTAAAATGGTTGCGTGGTGAGTCGACACTATGTAAACGCAGAAACTACATGACGTTTGATATCTTTTGAGATAGAAAGCGTGGCAGGTTGCGCATGTTGTGAATTTTATGCGCAGAAGGATGAGACGGAATGCGATCATGTGAATTTTTTTCGTCGCTAGGTGGCGATTTGTGTATTGCATTCAAGATTAGAGGCAGACGAGAAAAGAAGGAACGAAGATGTTGAATGGTATTAAGCCAGAGTTTTGGCTGGCAAACGCGCTGGAGGCGTTTGAGCGTCTTGCGTATTTTGGCATTCGCGCGGTGTTGCCGTTGATGATGGTATCGACGACGTCGGGCGGTTTGCATTTGAGCTATACGCAGTTGGGCATCATTTACGGCGTTTGGGCATTGTTGCAGTGCTTGATTCCGATGGTTAGCGGCGGGTTTAGCGAGTCGTTTGGCTACAAGAAGTCGCTGTTTGTGGCGTATTTGATAAATATTGGCGGCTATGTGCTGATGGCCAACATATTGCCGTTGGCGTTGCTGCTTGCGGGTACGACGGAGAGCTCGAGCGTCAATTTTGCGTTGATGATGTTTTCGGGATGCATGATTGGCATGGGCACGGCAATATTCAAGCCGCCCGTTCAGGGTGTCGTAGCGAAATCGCTCAACGAAAAGAATTCTGGCTTTGGTTTTGGGCTGTTTTATTGGGTCGTGAACGTCGGTGGCTTTTTGGCGCCGCTGTGCGCGAGTGCTTTGCGCGGAACTGAGGCTGCGCCGACGTGGCATTACGTGTTTTATAGCGCGGCGATTGTGACGACGTTTAACTTTATCATAACGCTCTTCCTCTTCAAAGAGCCGAAGATTTCAGCAAAAGAGACGGCAGAGCACAAGAAAGAATCAATGGGCGCTGTTTTCGTCAAGACGATGAAGACGCTTTTCGAAGACAAGTCGATGTTGTTCTTTTTGCTCATCGTGTCGGGTTTCTGGTTCATGTTCATGCAGTTGTGGGATTTGTTGCCGAATTTCCTCAACGAATGGACCGATCGGCGCGGAATTGGTGAAGCGCTTTTGTCGGCCGCGATGTGGATGGATGGATCGACGCTCGAGGCGCCGGGGTGGGCTGTGCGCTTTATCAAGTCGTTCTTGGAATCCAATGGAGCGCTCAAGCCAGAGATGATCATCAATATCGATTCGGCGGCGATTATCATCTTCGTCTTGCCGCTTTCGGCTTTCTTTGCGCGTTATCGCATGATGACATCGCTCATCTTGGGCATGGTCATTTCGGTCGTCGGGTTTGTCCTTTCGGGGATGACGATGTCGGGTGGCATCGCTTGCCTTGCGATATTCATCTTTGCAATTGGCGAAATCATCTGCTCGCCGAAATTTAGCGAATACATTGGCATGACGGCGCCTGAAGACAAAAAGGCGGTTTACATGGGATTTTCGAATATCCCGTTTGCAATCGGCTGGTCTTTGGGCAACCTGATTTCGGGGCCATTGTACGAGGTCTTGGCTTCGAAAGCGACAATTGCACGTAGTTGGCTCGTCAAACACGGCAACGTTTCGGCCGAATCGCTCGAAAGTGTCAAGCTCGACGAATTGATGCAACGCGTCCAAGACGCGATCGCCACGACGCAGGGACACCCCGTCGATGCCTATCAGGCGACAGAAGTCCTTTGGGATGCCTATCATCCTTCAGTTGTTTGGGTGATCTTGGGCGTCGTCGGCGTGGCGTCGATGATCGGCATGATCGTGTTCTATTACAAGAGCGGTATGAAAGAAAAAGAAGAAGCTCGCGAAAAAGCTGCTAAAGAAGCCGCCGAAGCCGCCGAAGCCGCTAAATTGGCTCAATCCGAAGAATCGGGAGAATCGGGAGAATCCGAAGAATTGGGAAAATCCGAAGAATCGGGAGAATCCGAAGAATCGGGAAAATCCGAAGAATCGGGAGAATCCGAAGAATCGGGAAAATCCGAAGAATCGGGAGAATCGGGAGAATCCGAAGAATTGGGAAAATCCGAAGAATCGGGAAAATCCGAAGAATCGGGAGAATCCGAAGAATCGGGAGAATCCGATGTCAAGAGATAAATAAACAGCTCTTGACCTAGATGCTTTCTAGCCATGGGGTTGTGACCAAAGGTGACGGCGATGGCTAGAAGGCGCAATTGGTGCAACCCCATATTATCGATGGAGTAGGAAATGTATCTGAATGGATTTGAATGGTTTATCTTCGGGCTTTGCCTCGTCTTGATCTTGGGCTTGATGAATAACGTGGCAGTGAGTCAGAAACTCGCCAAGTGCATCGCGAGCAAACGGACGAAGACGCGATGAAATCGAGCGAAAACGCGAAGGAATCGCGTGGAGAAACGATACAATCGAGCGCCGCGGCGAAGGAATCGCGCGGAGAAACGGTGAAAGAACGGATTGCCGCGGCATTAGTCGAGTTTCGTCGCTTGTTCGAGGCATTCGAACGGGCGGGATTCAAGCTTTATGCCGTCGGCGGCTGTGTTCGCGATTGGGTATTGGGGCGCGTGCCGAAAGACATCGATTTTACGACCGATGCCTTGCCATCGGAGACTAAGGCGATATTGGCGGCGAATCAATATCCCGTCATTCCCGTGGGCGAAGTATTTGGCACGATAGCGACGAATATCGATAAGAAGACCTACGAAATCACGACGTTTCGCGTCAAAGAGTCATATACGCGCGGGTCGCGCCACCCCGTCGTCTGCTACGGGCGCGATTTAGCGCTCGACCTCGAACGCCGCGACTTGACGATAAATGCGATGGCTGCGTCGATATCGGGCGAAATCGTCGATCCATTCGACGGGCTCGGCGATTTGGAACGTCGCGTTTTGCGCGTTCCGCGGAGTTCCTACGAACGATCGGTCGATATCTTTTCCGACGATCCACTTCGGATATTGCGTTTGGCTCGCTTCAAAGCTCGATTGGGCTTCGACGTCGACATCGACGCGCAACGCGCCGCGCGCGATATGGCCGGAACAGTGCTCACCGTGAGCCACGAGCGTTGGTATTCCGAGATCGACGGTCTCTTGTCGGCGGCGCATCCCGAGGCGGGGCTCTCGTGGCTCGACGAAGTCGGCGTTTTGTCGCTCATCGTCCCCGAAATGCGCTTGCTCCACGGGGCGCACGTCGCGCCGCCATCGCTCGTGCCAGGTATTGCACAAAATTCAGATATCGATCTGTGGCATCGAATTTTATCGATATTGCCATCGATACCGCCAGACGGCGATCTCCGATGGTGTATCATATTGGGAACTATCGGTTATGCTGTTTCTAACCAAGGCACTTGGGCCGATAGCGTTTCGACGATGCTCGCTCGAGAAATTTGCCAGAGATTCAAATTTTCTTCGGCAAGGGCAAGTAGTATTGAAAGAAAATTAGTTTCGATACCGAGCCAATCGCCCACCTATCGTTCGGCACGAGAACTCGCCCAAGCCGTCGTGCCCGACCTCGACAGCTGGATCGCCTACCAAGATTGCAAATGCGCCCTGCTCCCCGTTCCCTGTCTCGCGCACCAAAAAGCCATACTCGCCGCTTGGCGCGACGCCCTCGAGCCCTACATCGAACGCCCCGAATCGGCTGCGATTCGGTTGCCAAAAGATTTGTCACAAAAATTGATCGAAGCTTTTGGCGTCTCAGGCAAAACACTCGGGCTTTATTTGTCGCATTGCCGCGATGCCGTGCTCGACGAAATCGTCGCCGAAACGGCCCCAGCCGAAGATTTCGTCGACTTTTGCCGCGCCCACGATATCGACGAGGGCGCACTATAAAAGGCCACGTTAAAAAACAATAAAAAACCGAATGATGAAACAAAAGACCGAATGGTAAAACAAAAGACCGAATCATAAAACGATAGAGTCTATAAACCCGACCAGTCGCGTACAAAACCCCGACCAGTCGCGTACAACGTCGAACGATGGGTTAAGCGCGTCCAACGGCGAGTTTCCATTGTTGTCGGGTCGTCATACGCCAGTCGTCGGTTTTGGCGGGAGCGAAGCGGCGCTCGATTTCGTAGGTTTTGCAGACGTCTTCTTTTGTATCGTAAATGCCCGCGCCCAAAGCGGCGCACATGGCGGCTCCGAGCGCAGTCGTTTGCAATACGCTCGGGCGGATGAGCTCTTTCCCGAGCAAATCCGACTGCATTTGCATCAATAGGTCGTTGACGCATGCGCCGCCATCGACTTTGACGCGCGTCAATCCGTAGCCCAAATCGGCCGTCATGGCGTCGAAAAGGTCGGTATTTTGTTGGCAAATGCCCATGAGAGCCGCGCGCGCAATATGTGCCCGCGTCGAGGCTCGCGTGAGCCCACAAATCAGCCCGTGGGCATCGGAACGCCAATGCGGAGCGCCTAGCCCTGTGAGCGCCGGCACGACGACGACGCCACCACAATCGTCGACGCTTCGAGCGAGCGACTCTACTTCCGAAGAAGATTCGATGATTTGAAGCCCATCTCGAAGCCACTGCACAATCGCCCCCGCGACAAACGCACTCCCCTCGAGCGCATACGTCACTTCACCATCGATCTTCCACGCCACCGTCGAAATGAGCCCACTCTTCGAATGGACGACTTTCCGCCCCGTATTGAGCAGCAAAAACGCCCCCGTGCCAAACGTGCACTTCGCCGCCCCTTGGTCAAAACAGCACTGCCCAAAAAGCGCCGCCTGCTGGTCGCCCAAAATCCCCGTAATCGGTATCCCATCGGGCAGCCCCGGCACACCGCGCGTCGTGCCAAACACCGCACGATTGTCGAGGATTTGCGGCATCATCACCCGCGGAATCCGGAACAGCGCCAACAAATCGTCGTCCCACGCCGTCGCCTCCAAATTCATCAAAAGCGATCGCGATGCATTCGTCGCGTCGGTCGCGTGCGATTCGCCTTGCGTAAGCTGCCACAAAAGCCAGCTATCGACGGTCCCAAAACAAAGATTCCCCTCTTGCGCCGAATTTTGTGCGTCACAATTGTCGAGTATCCACCGAATCTTCGTTGCCGAAAAATACGGGTCGCACAGCAACCCCGTCTTCTCGCGAATCATCGGCTCAACTCCCGCCGCCTTGAGCGCCTCACACGCCGCACGCGTCCGCCGGCATTGCCACACAATCGCCGGATAAATCGGCTTCCCCGTCTTGCGCTCCCACACAATCGTCGTTTCGCGCTGGTTCGCAATCCCAATCCCCACGATTTGCCGCGCATCGATACGCGCACGCGCAATCGCCGTCCCAATCGCCTCGAGCACCGACTGCCAAATCTTGTCGGGGCTATGCTCAACAAATTCGGGTTTCGGATAAAATTGCTGAAATTCCTGCGACGCAGAACCGCAAATGTGCAATTTTTCATCGACAATCAGCACAGTTGTCGAAGTTGTACCTTGGTCAATAGCGAGTAAATAGGGCATCGGTTTGATCCTGTGATTGGGTTTGTGTGGGGCGCGTCTATGGCTCACGCCATACGCCGCGCGATTTGCCCCGTCTATGGCTGCGCCATACGCCGGGGCGTGCGTCTATGGCTAGCGCCATACGCCGCACGATTGGCTCGCCTATGGCTATGCCATACGGCGAGCTGCGCGTCTATGGCTCACGCCATACGCCGCGCGATTTGCCCCGTCTATGGCTGCGCCATACGCCGGGGCGTGCGTCTATGGCTCACGCCATACGCCGCACGTTTTGAATGGCTGTCGATAAATAGAACGACATCGACCACGGGTGACGCAAAAATGCGCCAGATTCGGCGATATTTGTACATATACACCGATCGGAGCGCATCGCGAATCGAATAAAATGGACTGCATAGCCGGTCTATGCTTGAACGCAAATTTTGGATGTTATAAATAGGAGTGATGTTTTTTAGGCGCGGGAGTGCCAATTCTTAATTAGGGGAAGCCATGAAAGAGCAAATTAAAGCATGCCAGGAAGCATTGAAGAGGAATCCAAACGATCGAGAAGCGTTTAGCACGCTTGCGCAGTTGCTCAAGCAAGCGCGTCGCTGGAAGGCGATCATTGGCTTGTATGAGGCGTATCCAGAAATGGCTGATTGGACTGACCTCGTTCAGGCACTCAAAGAACACGCGACACAAGAAACCCAGCCCGAGAAACGTAGCGTAATATTCCATATTATGGGGCAAATCTTGGAATTCAAGATCGGCGACACAAACGATGCCATCAAATGCTATCAGTATGCTGTTAAAACGTGGCCTTTGCGTTCCGAAAGCTTCGACGCTGCGCGTCGCTTGTATATCAGTCGCAATAACGTCAAAATGGCGGTTAAACTCATCGAAGTCGAATTGAGCTTCGAAAATCTTCCACTTGAACGCAAAGCGAAGCTCTATGCCGAAATGGCGAGCATTTGCACTGAATACGCCAATGCCCCCGATAAAGCTGAGAAGTATGCGGCTATGGCAAGAGCTACCGAACAAAAAGCGCTCGAAATGGCTCAACAACGCGAAGCCGAAGTCGCCGACGAGCGCGAGGAATCTGCCGAAGTCGCAGAGGAGAAGGCCGAAGTCGCAGAGGAGAAGGCCGAAGAAGCTGTAGCAGTCGAAGAACCAGCCGTCAAAGAAGCTGCCGAAGTCGCCGAAGAACCAGCCGTCGAAGAAGCAGCCGAAGTCGCCGAAGAATCCGTCGCTGTCGAAGAAGCCGCAGCTGTCGAGGAGCCATCTGAAGCCGCAGAAGAAGCCGCAGCCGTCGAAGAGCCCGCCGCAGTTGCAGAGGAGAAGACCGAAGAAGCCGCTATCGAAGAATCCAACGCAGTTGCAGAGGAGAAGACCGAAGAAGCCGCTATCGAAGAATCCGCCGCAGTTGCAGAGGAGAAGGTCGAAGAAGCCGCTATCGAAGAATCCGCCGCAGTTGCAGAGGAGAAGGTCGAAGAAGCCGCTATCGAAGAATCCGCCGCAGTTGCAGAGGAGAAGACCGAAGAAGTCGCCGTCGAAGAGCCCGCCGCAGTTGCAGAGGAGAAGACCGAAGAAGTCGCTATCGAAGAATCCACCGCAGTTGCAGAGGAGAAGACCGAAGAAGTCGCCGTCGAAGAATCCGCCGCAGTTGCAGAGGAGAAGACCGAAGAAGTCGCCGTCGAAGAACCTGCCGAAGTAGCCGAAGAATCTTCGGAACGCGTGGCGATTCCCGAATCTTTTGCGACGATTAGCGATTGTTGCGATGAAATCTTCCGCCTCAACGATACCAACACACCCGATGCAATCGAAGACGTCGCACTCAAGGGCGTGTCATTGGCGCAAAACATGGAAGATGCCGAACCGATCTTCGAAGCGCTCGAAGAAGTCGAGCAATATGGCGCTTTAGCCGTCGTCTTGGCAGATCTCTGCGATCGCACGCAAGGCGATTCCGAAAAACGCTTGCTCAAAGCTGATCGCGCCGACGTCCTCGATTTGCGCCTCGATAAGCGCGCCGAAGCCGTCGAAATCGCCACGCCTATCGCCGAAGGCGAAGACCGGGCTTCATTCAAAGCGCGCGCCGTTTTGGCTGGTACCGACCACGCCGAATTGACAAACCTCGCCGCGACGATGAACGATTTGCTCAAAAAGTTGCGCAGAACCCCCGAAGAAATGCCGCTCATCGGCGATCTGGCCGAGCTCTACGATCACCGTATGGATTCGCCAAAAGATGCCGAAGAACAATACAAACGCATCAAATTGGCAGAACCGAAAAATACGAAGATGTTGCGGTTCTATTGCCGTTATTACGAAGCGGCGAGCGATTGGCAACGCGTTTTGAGCACACTCCAGACGCTCAAGGGCGCTGTGGCTGGCACATACCGCGAACTCCTCGTTGCTCGACAAATTGCGCGCGTCAGCGAAGAAAAACTCAACAATCCCAATAAAGCCGTCAGCGTTTGGAATCAGTTCATTAAAGAAGGTTTATTCGTCGAAACGGCCCGCGAAGCGCTCATCGGGCTCTATACGCGCACGGGTAAATTCCAAAATCTACTCGAGATCTACAAAAACGACCTCGAAGCCCTTGCACCCGAACAGACAAAAGAACGCATCGAAGTCATCAAAAAGTGCATCGAAATCAACGATAAGCACACGAATAACGATGCCATGGTGATCAAACTCTATCACCAAATTTTGTCGATCGATCCCGATAACGATGAAGCTGTCAATGCGCTCGTCGAACGATACGAAGCATCGAAGCGTTGGAACGACTTGCTCAAAGTCTTGAATCAAAAGGCCGAACGCACGACCGATAAAGAAGCTTCGGTTCAAATTTACTACCGAATCGCCAATCTCTGGAGCAAGAGTTTGGCGAACGTCAATAAATCGATCGAACCTTTGCTCAAAGTCGTCGAAATCGATCCGACTCAGCGCCCAGCACTCCAACAATTGCACGATTTCTACGAGCAAAAGAACAACTGGGCAAACCTCTACGACATCATCGACAAAGAAGCCGATGTCGCCGATGCCGCCGAAAAAGTCACGCTTCTCAAGCGACAGGCCGAAATCGGAGAAGCCAATCTCCATAGCCCCGAAAAAGCCATCGAAAGCTGGGAAAAACTCAGTCAATGCCTCGAGGATCCGAGCGAAGCGCTCGCAGAGCTCGCACGCCTCTATAAAAAACAAGGCAATTTCGAAGCGCTTTTGGCGAATTACCAGCGAGCGCTCGAATTCGCCCATAGCCAAAGCGAGAAGATCGATGATTTGAATGCCATCGCGCAGATCTATCTCACGAAACTCGACAATCGCGAAAAGGGTATCGAAACGCTGACGGGCATGCTCGACATCGAAGAGGGCAGACAAGATGCTCTCGATCAATTGACACAAATTCGCGTCGAAGCGAAAGAATGGAACGAACTCGTCGCACTCTATACGTCGATCGGGCGAGCCGAGCAGGTCTATGAGCTACTCGACCTTACGGCGGCCGACGAAGACGAAGAAGAAACGCAGATCGAGCTCTATAACCTCATGGCGAAGATCGCCCAAGATGAGCTCCATAGCGACGATATGGCAATTGCCGCCTATGAAAAGATCCTCGACGTCGATGCAACGCACGAAGAAACCGCAAAACGCTTGCTCAAGTACTATCGCGAACACGGCGACCACAAAAAGGCAATCGAAGCGATCCAAATTATCATCGCTTGGACATCCGATCTCGAAGAAAAAATCGCCATGCACGTCGAAATCGCCGAGCTCTACGAAAACGAACTCGACGATATCGATCACGCCGCCAATTGGTATGCTAAAGTCGTTGCTTTGGCGCCTAGCCGTAAAGCGCTTCGCGACCATTTCGAAGATTTGGCACTCCGTGGCGAAGCATACGCACTCATCTATGACGTCTATAAACCGCTTCTCGACAGCGATCAGTGCGATGCCGAATCGAAAGTCGATATCCACCGCGTCTTTGCCCGCGTTTGTCAAAAACACCTCGATAAATCCGAAGAAGCTATGCATGCTTGGGAAGTTTGCCTCGCCGCCGATGCAAACGATACCGAAGCTCTCGACGCTCTCGAAATCCTCTACGACGATGCAGCTGAGTATTCAAAATTGCTCGAAGTCATCGATCGCAAGCTCGAACTCGCGACCGATCCCGACAGCATCATGGCGCTTGCATTCAAACGTGCAAAGATCCTCGTCGATCAACTCAACAACACCGATATGGCCGAGGTTTCCTACCTCAAAGTCCTTTCGATCGACGAAAACAACGTCGATGCCATCCGCGGCCTCAAAGCCATCTACGATGTCACGGAGAATTGGACAAAGCTCGCCGATATCCTCAAAAAAGAATGCGATATCGCCACTTCGTCCGAAGATCGTCTCGATACGTCGTTCGAATTGGCAGAAATTAAACGCAACCATTTGTCGGATCTCGAAGGTGCAATTCGCATTTACGACGAAATCCTCAAAGAAAATTCGAGTCATGCGCGAACGATCGCCGTCCTCGAACAACTCGTTCGCGAAGGCATTCAAGCGGCGAGAATTGCGGCTATCCTCGAACCCGTCTATGCGACGGCTGGCGATACCGTCAAACAATGCAAAGCACTCGAGATTTCCCTCAAAGATCTGAGTGGCAAAGAACGCATCGACGTTTTGTGGCAAATATTCGAACTCCAAAATGGCGTCATCAACGATTCAAATGCTTCGTTCGAAGTTGCTGTTCGCATCTTTAACGAAACCCCCGACGACGAACGCATTTGGCAACACCTCGACGAAATCGGTGCCCAAATCGACGACGAAGAGACTTGGAATGCCCTCGCAAATCTCTATGCAACCGTCGTTTGCGATGCCGAACACGCCGAAGATTGGCGCTATGAAATCCTCTTCAAACGCGCACTCATCGTCGAAGAAAAGCTCCAGCACGACAAAGACAGCATCGCGCTTTGGGAAACATATCGTGCAAAGAACCTCGACAATGCGACGGCGATTGCACACCTCGAAAGGCTCTATCGCGACAATGCCGAATTCAAAAAACTCGTCGAACTCCTCGAATTCGAAGTTACACTCGATTCCTACAACGACGAAGAACGCATCGCGATCGAACTCCAAGCTGCCCAAATCTACGAAGACATTCTCGGCAGTTCCGCCGAGGCTATCCGTGTCTATCGTGCAATTTTGGAAATCGATCCGAGCCGTAAAGAAGCCCTCGATGCCCTCGAACGACTCTATCAGGCGTCGGCGCAATGGCGCGATTTGGCAAAACTCTACGACGATGAATTGTCGATCTATTCGGAAACGAGCAAGCTCAACGAAATTCGCTGCAAGCTCGCAGTTGTTTGCGAAAACGAAATTGCCGATTACGAACGCGCTGTCGAATGTTATAGAAGTGTACTCGATACCGATAAGTCCGAAGGTGTACTCGAAGCCGCAAGCGGCTTGCTCAATCACCTCGTCGGCGTCGAAGGCGATAATGTCGTCGAATACCGATCGGCTTTGTGCGAATTACTCGAACCGATCTTCGTCGATAACGGCGATAAATCGAAGCTCATCGACATTTTGCGCATCGAACTCGCCGATGTCGAAGATGCCTACGAAAAAGTCGAACTCAATCGCCGCATAGCGACGATTCTTAAAGACGACTTGGGTGACGACGTCGGCGCTTTCGAAGCGATGAAAGCCGCGCTCAAAATCGACATTGCCGATGCCAAATTGCGCGAAGATTTCGAAACACTCGCGCTTAAACTCGATCGCCCGAAAGAAATCATCGATCTCTACGAAGCGAGCATGGATGGCATCGATGACGAAATTCTCAAGCACGATTTGTATAAGAGAATTGCAAACGTTTACGAAGAAAAACTCCAAGATAACGAGAATGCGATTAAGGCGTATCGCATCATGATCGATCTCGACGAGATGGATTTGGATTCGCTCAACGCCCTAGAAACGCTCTATACGAATGATCAAAACTGGGAGCTCTTACTCGATATCCTCAATCGCAAATCCGAAATCGGGTCGGGAGACGAAAAAGTCAGCATTTTGCGCAAGATGGCGACGATTAACTGCGATTGCCTCAACCGCCCGAAATCGGCTATCGAGAATTATTGCGAAATTCTCAACAATCTTCCCGACGATATGGACAGCGTCACGGCGCTCGAATCGCTCTACGAACAAACCGAAGATTGGCAGGCTCTGTGCGATAATTACGGCATTAAATTGCAACACGCTACGACCGACGAAGAACGCCGCGACATCTTGCGTCAAACGGCGATCATCCTCGAACAAAAGATCAATGCAAAAGACGAAGCCGTCCAGAATTACCGACAAATTCTCGATCTCTTCCCACGCGACGAAGAAACGCTCGACGCCCTCGACAAGCTCTATCAAGCACAAGACGATTTCGACGACCTCGCCAGCGTCTTACAACGAAAACTCGAGATCCACGAAAACGACGACCAAACCAATATCTTGCGCTTCCGCCTCGGGCAAATTTACCAAAACAAGCTCGATTCGATGTCGCAAGCTATCGAATACTACAAGGCGATTCTCGAACAAAATCCCGAGCACGAAGGCGCAAACCGTTCGATGCGCGAGCTCCTCGAAAACGAAGATTACAAACTTGAGGCCTCGAAAGTCCTCGAATCCGTCTACGATCGCACCGAACAATATGAGTTCTTGGCTCAAGTTCTCGAAATTCAACTCGAACAAGAATACGATCCGATGCAGCAAGTTCAATTGCTCGTCCGCATCGCATGTATTCATCAAGATGCCCTTTCGAACTACGACGCTGCGTTCGACGATTTGGCTCGCATTCTCAAGATCAACCAAGATCGCGAATACATCGATCGCATCGAAAGTTTGTGCGATATCCTCGACAACACGGCGAAACTCGTCGACGTCTATGTCGAAGTTGTGGCAAACGTCTACGAACCCGAAAAACAAGTCGCTTTCGACAATAGAATCGCCGATTTGTTGCGCAATCGCCTAGGTGACGAAAAACGCGCTGAAGAATTCTATAAGACGACGCTCGAAGTTTCGTCTGACGATGCCCATGCACTCGAAGCTCTCGACGAAATCTATACGAAGCGCGAATCTTGGACCGATTTGCTCGAAATACTCGATGCAAAGTTCAACGCTGCAAAAGACGACGAAACGCGAATCGCCATCCTCTATCGCACTGCCGATACGCAAGAATCGAAGTGCGAACTCCACGACGATGCCATCGCGACATATCGACGCATTCTCGAAATCGATAAACGTCAAGAAAAAGCTATCGAGCTCTTGTCGGCTATCTACGAAAGCCAAGATATGTGGGCCGAATACGTCGATCTCATTCGTTCCCAAATCGCCGATGCCCAAGAACAAAGCGAAATCCTCGCGCTTAAATTCAAATTGGCGAAGATCCAGAACGAAAAATTGGGCGACAATTTCGATGCAATCGAAACGCTCAAAGATATCCTCAATACCCAAT
The DNA here is from genome assembly GCA_004554395.1 of Myxococcales bacterium. Classification (GTDB taxonomy): domain Bacteria; phylum Myxococcota_A; class Bradymonadia; order UBA4248; family UBA4248; genus UBA4248. Next base: position 13,126 of record SFMP01000041.1, read on the forward strand.
CCGACGATGCCCAAGCTCGTGCATACCTCGAAGAACTCTTCGAAAAAGGTCAAGATATCGTCGAAATCGCCGAAATCCTCGAGCCCATCTACAAAGCAGGCAACGAATGGCATAAACTCATCCATTCTCTCGAAAAACGCGCCGAACACGAAGAAGATGTATTTACGAAGGTTCAAATCCTCGAGCAGATCGCGAAGACGTATCGCTATAATCTCGAAGATTTATCGAAGGCTCTCGACGCCTACGGTCGCATGTTCCTATTGCAACCCGCCGATCGCGATATCCAAGAGCACGTCGAACGCTTCGCCTCGCAAACGCTCGAACTCAACGTCTGGTACGATTTGTACGATAAGGCGCTGACCGATAACCTCGTTGAAGACGATTCCGATCGCCGCATCATCATTTTGTCGTTGGCGCATTTGGCTGCCGAACGCATGGCGAATCACGATAAAGCTCGCCAATTGTGCGAAGCTATCCTCGCCGATGATCCCGAAGAAATGGCTGCCTACGACATCCTCGAGTGGTCGTATGCCCAAAAACAAGAGTATGCGCGCTTGCTCGAACTCTGGGCGAAGAAATCCGAAATCGTCCAAGAAGTCGATCAAAAGATCGGATTGCTCATGCGCATGGCGACGATTCAAGAAGAAGTTTTGCACGACGATGCCGCGACGGCAAAGACGTATCAAGATATCCTCGATATCGAACCCGTTGCAATGCCCATCGCTGCCGCGCTCGAACGACTCTTGCGCAAGACGTCGCAATACGAAGAACTCGCCGATTTCTACCGTCAACGTAGCGATTTTGCTCAAGACGACGAAAGCCGTGTCGAATACCTACACAAGCTCGGCGTCGTTTTGGCACGCCAACTCAAACAAACCGCCGAAGCGACCGAAGTTTTGGGCAATGCCCTCAGCATCGACAAAGATTCGTCGGCGTGCAAACGCGCCCTCGAAGCCATGCTCAACGAAACTGAGCCGACCGAAGAAAACGCCGAAATCCGTAGCTCAATGGCACATCTCCTTGAGCCGCTCTATGGCGATGACGATTGGAATAAGCTCGCTCGCGTCCTAGGCGTCCTCATCGATACGACCGACGACACATACGACAAAGTCGCTCTCTATATGCGTTTGGCCGATCTCTACGAACGCCACGATGCACACCCAAAACGCGCCTTCGATGTCTACGCCAAGGCTTTCGTCGCCATTCCGAATACCGAGAATGCTCGCGAAAAACTCGAAGAATTGGCAGAAAAACTCGACGCCTATGCACAATTGGCCGATGTCTATATGCAGGCAATCGAGACGACCGAAGACGACAACGAAAAATTGTCGCTCTACGAGCGTGCCGCTCAGATCCGTTGCGAAAAACTCGACGAAAAACAAGTCGCTGCGACGTGCTACGAGGCCATCCTCGCACTCGATGAGTTCAATCTCAATGCGATACATGCGCTCGAAAAACTCTATGCACAGCTCAAAGACTATGCAAAGAACGTCGCCATCCTCAAGAAACACGTCGAAATCGCAAACGATCTCATCGATCAAAAAGATCTCCTCTACAAGATCGCCGATCTCCAAGAAAATGCGCTCAACCAAGTCGATGAAGCGATCGATGCCTATAACGAAGTCCTCAACCTCGATCCCGAAGACGCCGTCGCTCTCGATGCTCTCGAAAGACTCTATGCGCAGACCGAAAATTGGACGGCACTCGTCGATATCTATGATCGCAAGCTCAATGTCAGCGACGGTACGTCGGATTCGATCGGCATTCTCGTCAAAATCGCGAGCACCTATCGCGATAAAATGGGCAACGACGATGAAGCTATCCAGTACTATGCTCGCGCTTTCGAACAAGATCGCACCAATGTCGATGTCGCTTCTGCTCTCGAAACGCTCTATGCAAAGACCGAACAATACGACGATCTCATCACCGTCATCGAATCCCAAGTCGACGTCGCAAGCAATCACGGCGATGCCGCACTCAAACACTCGCGACAAATCGATATGGCTCATATCCTCATCGATAACGTACACGACGATATGCGTGCTATCGACGTCCTCAAGAGCATCCTCGACGATGACGATCAAAACGAAGCCGCCATCGATATGTTGCAAAAACTTCTCGAAAAAGAAGAACTCGTCAACGAAATCGCAGCGATCCTCATCCCGATCTACAAACAAAATCATCGCGATGCCGAATACATGGGCATCTGCGAACGAAAGATCGATGTGGCTCAAGACGAATTCGACAAGCGTTCGCTCTATATCGAAGCCGCTCACGTCGCCGACGAAGTCCTCAACGACCCCGATAAGGCCTTCGGATTCATCGAGAAAGCTCTCATGGCAAATCCATCCGACGACGAAATCGTCGAATTGGCAGAGACGATTGCTTCGCGCCACGAACGATATACAACCCTGACGGTGCTCTGCGAAAAAGTCATCGGAACTGCCGACGATCCCGATGCTTCGATCAAACTTTCGCTCATCGCGGCAAAATACTACGAACAACAACTCACCGATCTCGACAAGAGCATTGCACAATACGAACGCATTCTCGGGATCGATGCCATGAACGAAGATGCTCTCTCGAACTTGCATCGACTCTATCGACAAACTCAGCAATTCGATAAACTCGCCGATATCTTGGCGATGCGCATCGATAACGGGGCTCAGCCGATTAACGAATTGCGCTACGAACTCGTCGAAATCGTCATCGAAAAAGAACCCGAACGCGCGCTTGAACTGCTCAAACAAATCCTCTGGGACGAAAACGATAACGAAAAGGCTGTCGCCGCACTCGAATCGCTACTCGCGAATAAAGACCTCGTCGGCGATATCGCCGAAATCCTCGAACCTCGATACGCTCAAAATGGCGACGACGAAAAACTCGCCAAATTGCTCGAAGCAAAGATCGAAGTTTCGCAAGATCCCGTCGATAAACTCACCTATACGAAGCAATTGGCGCAAATTCAGCGCGATAAACTCGGCGACGATTCCGCGGCCCTCGCGTCGTATCGCAATGCACTCGTCTGCGACCCGAGCGATGCCGATGTCATGAATGCCATTGAAGAAATCGCCGAAAAAATCGAACGCTGGGACGATTTGGCACAAGCCTATGCAAAAGCTATCGAAGTGGCGAGCGACGATACCGACAAAATTGCCCTCATGGCGAAATTGGCAAAACTCGATGCTCAAAAACTCGGACGAAACGACGAAGCCGTCGATGTGCTCAAGAAAATCCTCGAACTCGACGCCGAAAACATCGACGCTTTGCGTCTGCTCGAATCGATCTATGCCGCCGAAAACAAATCCGCGGAATTGCTCGAAATCCGCTCGACGTTGGCATTGCTCACTTTCGAACCCGATGCTCAAAAAGCACTCCTCTTCCAATGTGCCGATTTGGCTCTCAACGTGCTCAATCTCAACGAGCGCGGCATGGGCTTCCTCGAAAAGATCGTCGAAATCGATGATACCGACCTCAATGCCATCGATCCGCTACTCGTCCTCTATTCCGAAGCCGGCGCGTTCGATAAATACGTCGAATTGCTCAACAAGAAATTGCTCTCGACGAACGACGATGACGCTCGCTTCGACATCTATATGACGATCGCAAAAACAGCCGACGAAAAACTCGACGATGCTGCCATGGCTATCGATGCCTATAACGATGCGAAGAACATTCACAGAACGCCCGAGATTTACGCCGCTCTCGAACGCATCTATGCCGCGCACGAGCAATATCAAGACCTCGATGATTTGTTCCTCGCTCAAATCGACGATACCGATTCGACGGCGAAGAAGGCTGCTCTCAAAGTCAAACGTGCTCAGATCGCCGAAGTCCATTTCGAAAACGATATGGATGCCATCGACCTACTCAAAGATGCCCTCAACGACGATCCTGCCAATGCCGACGCTTTCAACGGGCTCGATAAGCTCTATTCGAAGAATGGCGAATTCCAAGAGTTGTACGACTTGCTCGAAGAGCAGAAAAAAGCCGCAACCGACAAAAACCTCATTCTCATCTTCAACATTCGCATTGCAAAACTCGCTGCTACGCACCTAGGCGACGTCGATACCGCGATCCGTTCGCTCAAAGACGTTCTCCAAGTACAAAGCAACAACGTCGAAGCTCTCGATTCTCTCATCGACATCTACGAACAACAAAAATCCTACGACCTCGCTCTCAACGCCTTGCACGCCAAGATCAAAATCGTCGATTCGCCCAAAGACGAAGCCCCGATTTATTGCCACGTCGCTCGCATCGTTCGAAAAGCAAATTGGTCGGTCGAACAAATCGAAGCGAGCTATCAGGCGGCGTTGCAACGCGACCCAGAATGCGAAGAAGCACTCAACGAGCTCATGGCAATTGCCGAAACTTCGGGCGATTTACAAAAGACATTGCAACTGCTCTCGCACAAGGCAAAACTCCAAAGCGACGACAATGCCAAGATTGCGGTCTATGAAAAGATCGTCGAAACCGCATCGCAAGCGCCTGAATTTGCTAAAGTTGCCGCAATTGCATTGCAACAAATTCACGAATTGCGCCCCGACGACATCGACGTCTCAGAAAAACTCGTCAATGCCTATATCAAAGCCGACGATTTTGCCGCCGCAAAACCCATCCTCGACGGCATTATCGATAGCCTGACCGAATCGAAACAGACGAAGAAACTTCCGCCGTTCTACAGCCTCAAAGGACGCATGCTCAAAATGAGCGGTGACCTCGACGGCGCTCGACAAGCCTTCGAAGCGGCCAATGCCATCGATAAAAACAACATTCCCAATAACCTCGAACTCGGCATCATGCTCTTCGAAAGCGGCGACTACGACGCAGCTCTCAAGATCATGCAAACCTTGTTACTCCACCAGATGAACGTCAAAGACAAAGAGGTCAAAACGAACATCTTCTACTACTTGGGGATGTTGCGCGTGAAAACGAACGACCCCAAACGCGCGAAAGATATGTTCAACCGCGCACTTGGCGTCGATCCAAACCACGCTCCGACAAAGGCGGCACTCGCCGAACTCGGCTAACCACTCGTTGTCGAATCTACGCTAGCGCCCGATAAAGGCGCTGGCGCTATATCGATCAATCTCTATACGCCGCGGCTTTGCTCGCGGCGTTTTTTCTGTTCGTATTGGCACACGATGTGCAATATTACGCATCAACGCAAGGGCGATTCGCCCTTGGGTAACTGTTCATGATGTGAAGATTAAGCGTTATACGCTTAAGGAGGTCGATATGTTTAGAAAAGTTTCATTGTTATCAGCGCTTGTTGTTTCCCTTTTTGCCATGACGGGTTGCTTTTTTGCCGCGACCGATGGCTCCTATTCGGTCAGTGGTAGCTACTCGACGGCGGCTGCGTCGGTCGCCTATTACGGCCCCCACCCCGTCTACGACGTCCATGGCGATGCCGATTGGTGCTCGATATCGGGAGCCCATACGCATAGCTACACGCCTAACGACGATACCTTCTTCGTCGTCGACAATGGGCGTTACGTATTCGTCGGTGACCCGAGCTACTACGTCTCAAACATCAACTTCAATACCTACTACTACATGGGCGTGCATCCTCTACCCGTTGGCAACGGCTGGTGCTACATCAATGGGCCTCACCGTCACCACTGGGCGGCTAGCGGCTACTACAACTACACGCGCGTCGGCTCATACAACTACTATACCTATTACGGATCGCGCAATTCGTACTACAACCCGAACCACACGCACTACGATTTGCAAACCTATTACGTATCGAATCCCCCCGTCCGATATCAAACCAGTTACAGAACGACTGTAGGCTATAGCCGTCCGTTGCCCGGCTACAATAGCTATAACTACAATAATAGCTATAATAACAACTACGGGTATACGAATAACCGCTACAATAACAACTATAACTACAACAACAGCTACAATAACGGTTATAACAACAACTACAATTATAACAACAACTACAACAACGGCTACAACAGCAACACGCGGCCTTCGTCGACGACTTCGACGACGCGCCCATCTTCGACGACCGTCGTTCGCCCCTCGGCGACGACGCCTTCGACGACGGTTCGCCCCTCGGTGACGACGCCTTCGACGACGGTTCGCCCCTCGACGGGTAGTTCGAGTTCGACCGGCTCATACGTTCGCCCCTCGACGGGTAGTTCGAGTTCGACCGGCTCATACGTCCGCCCCTCAACGGGTAGTTCGAGTTCGACCGGCTCATACGTCCGCCCCTCGACGGGTAGTTCGAGTTCGACCGGCTCATACGTCCGCCCCTCGAC